>JAPWVB010000016.1 GCA_028275205.1 Candidatus Acetothermia bacterium | reverse complement strand
AAAAACAAGAGGCCCGGAGCTGAGAGAGCCCCGGGCCTCGTCGTCTTGCTCGTGGTCGCTCGTCTTAGCGGAGGATGACGAGCTTGTTGATCTGGGACTGGATCACTTGGCCATCGTAGCCTCGCACCTGCACCACGTACAGGTAGACCCCGTTGGCCAGCGGGGCTCCATTGCCAGCTCGCAGCTCCTCCAGCCGCAGGGCACTGCTGCCCTCGACCTCGCGGGTCACCACCAGCTGGCCGTTGAGCCCGTAGACCTGCACCGTGAAGCCGGCGATCCCCGTCCCCAGCACGCGCAGCTCGCGCGTCGTGGCCTCGATCGCCTGCACCGCTAAGGGCTCAAGCTCCCCACTGCGCGGCCGCGGCTGGATGACTACGCGCACTTCCTTGCGCACCAGCTTCTCCACAAACCGCAGCTCCGTGAGGATCCACTTGATCAGCCCCTTGAACCCGCGCAGCTCGCTCTCCACCGGGCAGCTCAGCCCCAGCAGAATGCAGTCCTTCTTGGCCATCGCCTCATGGATCAGGTCCATGGCGTTGATGATGTCCACGATGATCCGCTCGGCGTCGTAGTCGTACCCAGCGGTCTCCAGCTCGTCCATGGCATCGAGGAGCCAGTCGTCCACGTCGTCGCACGGATCGGTCGTCTCGCACGGCGGGAAGCCATCTGGCCGACCGTTGTCCAGCTTGTCCGAAATGAAGGCGATGACTCCCTTCACAAAGGTCAGCTTGGCGTTGATCTGGGCCAGCTCGTCCAGGATGCGGAAGCAGCTCTTGGGATTCTTGATCTTGCCCGCAGCACAGAGCGCCTCGATCTTAGCCTCCAGCGCGGCCTTCTGGTCGATCATCTCGTCAATGGTCGCCTCCAAGCTGAACAGATCGACCAGCAGGGTCAGCTCCTTCTTCTCGATCGCCAGATCGATGAGCGTCTTCACCTCGGAGGCCGTCGCCCCGGTCTCGATCTCGGCCTTGGCTTGGGCCAGCAGGTCCAAGATGAAGTCCAGCTCGTCGTCAATGTCGTGCAGGTAGTACTCCGCGTCCTTGGTCAGGATGCGCAGCCCCTTGATCTCGTCCAGGACGTCCTTGAGCGAGGGCAGCGTCTGCAGGGCCACAAACCCTCCAGCGAGGCTGGCGCTCTGCACCTGCGTGATCTCCTCCGCGGGGCGCCGCTTGATCTTCACCCGCTGCAGCCGCTTGAGCTCCCGCTCAATGCTCGTCAGCTCGATCTGCACCTGGCGCAGCTTGCGCAGCAGCAGCTGCTTCATCGGCTCGATCATGTCCGGGATGAGCTGCGTCCCCGCGCGCTCCAGCGCCAGGTCCGCACTGCCGAAGTCGTCGTCAAGCAAGAACCCCTCCGCCAGGTCTATGCACTCGTTCAGCGTCTCAGGATCGGTGGGATCATCTTGGTCGAGCGGCGTGCTGCCATCGGTCGGATCCAAGCACGTCTCACCAGTAGTATTATCCGCATCAGCCTCCCCCAGCGCGCCTGTGAGATCGGTGCCAAGCTCGCCGGAGAAGTCGTCAAAGATGGTCCCGATCGTGGTCATCTTCTGGTTGATCCGCACGAAGACGCGGCTGTACCCAGGGAACTTGGGCAAGCACTCGCCGTCAGGAGGACAGAACGTGTCTTTCAGGCCATCTAGGCTGTCACCCAGCTCCTCCATCTCAGCATTGATGTCTGTGATCCATCCCTGGATCTCTGGGATGACGACGTTGAGGATGAAGAGGTCCTTGATGGTGCGCGCCGCCCGAATGTGATTGAGCGCCGCTAGCTTGGTCGACTCGTCCGCCCCACTGGCCTCCTCCAGCTCGTTCTGCATCTCATAGAGATACCCGTTCAGGTCCCCCAGCAGCAGGGTGATCTCCACCCACTTCTGCTTGAGCGACTTCACCTGATTGATCACCGGTGCCACAGGGTCGGCCGCCAACACCGTCGTGGCCGCCATCCCTAACGCAAACACTACCAACAGCCCAACTGCAAAGACTTTCTTCATAAGCGCGGAAACCTCCTTGGTTCTAAAGATTGTTTTGCTCTGGTGTTACGTTACTGACGTTGACCCTCTCGCGCTTCCCACCCCCTTCATGTTTTGGAATTTTTTCTCCGTTCATGGGTCGAACGACCACAGCTGTATTATAAATCACCCTCCGACCTCCCGTCGGTGATCTACATCACCTTCGTTGCCCCTATATGTCCTGGGTCACCGAGGGACCTCCACACGGTAGAGCTTACCGGAATCGCCATCTTCAGAGGCCACAGCGACCCACAGGGCCTCGCCGTCCCAGGTCAGCCCCGCCATCGCCCCCCCAGGGCCCTTGGCCGCCAGGGTCGGCTTGCCGGAACCTGGGTCGAACCGATAGAGCTTGCCGTCAATCTCATCGCTCAGCCACAAGGCGCTGCCGTCCCACGCCAGCCCACCGGGGAAGATGTCAGCTACAGCAACGCTCTTCAGGACGCGGCCATCGTTGGGGTCAACGCGATAGAGCTTGCTCCCCCGGGGATCGCTCACCCACAGGGCACTGCCGTCCCACGCCAGCCCCGTGGCGTCCTCGCTGGGCAAGGAGAGCGCCGCGAGCACCTTGCCGTCCTGCGGCCGCAGCTTCAAGATCTTCGCCTCGTCCACACTGATCATCCACAGGCTGGTGCCGTCCCAAGCCAAGCCCTCGGGCATGGGCAGGGCGTCAGCCGAGGCCGTAGGGGCTTCGTAGGACTTGAGCACCTTGCCTGTGCCCGGATCGATTTGGAAGATCGCGCCCTCATAGCCGTCCGCCACCCACAGGGACTTTTCATCCCAGGCCAAGCCGCGCGGGTCCAGCCCCGGCGCGGCCAACTCCTTCTTGATCGAGACCTTGCCAAAGACGCGCACCTTCTGCTGGGCCGTGCCCTTGGCCCCTTTGTCGTTGGTCACCGTCAGCTGCACGGAATACTCGCCAGCGGCTGTGTACGTGTGCTTGGTGATGACGCCCTGGCCGGTCGCGCCATCGCCGAAGTTCCACTCGTAGCTGACGAGCTTGCCCCCGGCGCGATCGCGCGAGGCCGAGCCATCAAAGATCACATACTCTTCGATCACGGGGAGCGCCGGCTGATAGGAGAACTGGGCGAGCGGTGGCTCCCCCGTGGTCCCGTCCGTGGAGCCGTTCCCATTTGTCTCTTTCGGCTGGCACCCGAGCACCACGATGGGCAAGGCCAACGCCAGGCACAGCACAAGCTTCTTTATGGTTTGCCAGCTCCAGATCACCAATTCCCTGTCCCCCTTCTCGCTAGTAATCTCTATTACACTGAACGGCGCGTATTATAGCGCACCGAGGGCAGAGATGTCAAGTAGTGAGAGAATAGAGGGGGGCAAGAGGGGCTTGCCCCCTTTGTGGCTATCGCACGAGAGTGAGCTTGTGGAGCTCGCGACGCAAGCGGCCGTCGGCCGTCACGGTGGTGAGCACGACTATATAAACGCCGTTGGGCAGCGAGCGAGCACGAGCATTCAGGGCTTCTAAGGGTGTGCGCCCATCGCTCGGCCGCACCTCTCCGTGGGGACGCCCGTCGAGCCCATAGACGACCGCGTGGACCCACCCTGAGGAGACGTGCAAGGCCTCTGAAGCGCTCAGCCCCGACAGGGGGCGTCCGGGCGCGCTGTTGGCGTAGAGCTCGCGCCCCAGCAGCCGTTGCAAGAGCTTCAGCTCCTTGGTGAGCTCGCGGACCAGGCCGCGGAAGGGGCGCAGCCCCGACTCCACCGCACAGGTCAGCCCAAGCAATAGACAGTCTTTCTGCGCGATCGCCTCTTGCACGAGCAGCGCAGCATTGATGAGATTCTCCCCAAAGCGCTCGGCGTCGTATTCGGTGCTCGCCCCCGGCAGGGCCGTGAGTTCCTCGTAGAGATCTAAGAGCCAGTCGTTGACGTCATCGCACGGATCGGCAGTCGTGCACGGGAAGCCCTCCAGGGGGCGACCGTTGTCCAATTTGTTCGCGAGAGATTCGAAGATCGGGGGAATCCGTTCGAGCTTGCCGCCCAGCACAGTTAGGTCCTGCAGGGCGCGCCGACACGAGCCGCGCCGACGGATGCGCTCCCCCGCGCAGAGCATCCGCACTTGTTCGACCAACTGCGCGTGCTCCTCCAGGAGCGCTTGAAGATTCTGCTCCACCCGCTCCAGCTCCAACAACAGCGTGAAATCCTTCAGTTGCAGGGCCTGCTCCACGAGGCTGCGCAGCTCCATCACGGGGCGGCCTAGCTCGACATCGGACTTGATCTCCGCCACAAGATCGAGCAGGGCGTCCATCTGGTCGTCAATGTCGAGCAACTGGACGTGCATGTCTTTCGCGATCTGTTGAAGGTCCACGATGCGCTCCAGCGCATCCCGCACGGTGATCCCCGCGGCCAAGGCGACTGTGCGCGGGGCGTGCGAGCGCTTCAGCTCCTCGCGCTCCTTGAGCCGCGCCAGCCGCTTGAGCTCCCGCTCAAGCGATCTCAGCTCGGTCTTCATCTGGGTGAGCTTGCGCTGGATTGCCGCCTTCTCCGGCTCGATGTGCTCTAAGATAATCGTCTCGATGCGATCGGCGCGGGCGTCCAATCCGGAGAGGTCACTCTCGTAGACAGCGTCGATTGCCTCATCAAGGCAGAGGCTGATGGGGGCATCTAAATGGGGATCACCAAACTCGTCAATACAAAACAAGCGATACTTCTCCACCTCTTTATCTGGCAAGTACACTTTGTTCGCTAAGGCTTCCAGCGCATAGAGCAGATCCCAGCCCAGGGCTTGCAGCGCCGCGGCCTTCGCCCCGCTGCGCGTCAACACCCGACTGAACCCGCTGGCCCGGCCTCCCCCTTGCGCGCGCAAGCGCTTGACCATCTGGGCGAGGGAATCGAACTCGTCGCGCAGGTCCTCGGCCCAGGTCCTCAGCTCTGAGAGCGCGAGATCGCGCACAAATAAGCTGTTGACCTGCTGCGCTGCATACAGTTCCTCCAAGGCCGTGTCCTCTTCAGAGAGCGTAGCCTCCTGGACGTGTGCCAGCACCTCACTCAAGTAGGCGTCCAGCTCGGTGAGCAGCTGTGTGACCTCGGCGATCTTCTGATTGATGCCCTTGATAGTATCTAGGGGGGCTTGGATGGGGTTGGCCTGCGCCTGGGGCGCTCCCGCAAGAGCGCACAATACAGCTACCCCTGCGAACACTACACTGAGCTGCCAATACCTCACGGCAGACACCTCCATTTTGGGGCGATGACTGATAATCGCTCTAGCTTCGATTGTAGCGCAGGCGGCAGCGATAAGCTGTAACGCGAGTTACATTGGGCGCGCTGGGGCGTGCAGCGGCTCAAAGCTGGTGCGGCGGAGCACGTCGCTGATCAAGAGATTGAGCATCAGCTGGGAGTGCCTCACGAACACCATACTGCGCGAGAAGAGCTGGGTGGCTTGAATGAGGGTGCGCCAGACCTTCCCTTGCAGGATCTGCTTGGCTTGGGCACGCAAGGCCGCAGCCTTGTCCGGCTCGAGCTTCTCATCGTAGGTCTTGGCGTCCTCGAGCACCACGCGCACATCCTCGAGGGTGTTCAAGAGCGAGGCCGCGCGCTGCCACCCTTGGGAGATCGCAGAGAGCTCGTTGCTCAAGTGCGCCCTCATGCTCTTCCAGCGGCTGTCGAGAAGCTTGGCGAGCTCCGCCGTGCGCTTGACCCGCAGCAAGGGGAGGATGACCGCGCGCAGTTGCTCCAGCGTCGCTAGGACCCCGTTGCGCAGATCGAACAAGCTCGCTTCCGTCTCCCCCGCGGCTCCAGGCTCTAGGGATGGCGGCAGGATCCGGGTGAGCACTCCCTCTAGACAGTCTTCGATCGGGTCTACTCCGGCCCCCGTCGCCGTACTAATATTCTTCATGAGGTCCTGCAAGGGCTTAGCGCATCGGAAGAGCTCCACCCGTAGGTCTGTCACCTCTTGCCGGTAGGCCTCGAGCTTGGCTTTCAGGTCACCAGCGATCTCCAAGATCGCGTCGGCTTCTCTGGGTTCCAGCTGCGCCAGCACTCTGCTCTCAGGCCCCACTATCCCTACCAAACACGCTATGATGCTGAACACGAGCAATCTCGTGCACACTGGCCTCATCTCCTCTCAGCCTCATCGCAAATGTGATGTGGATCACTCTTGGGCTCGCTTACTTATAATAACCTCCCTGGCAGGGAGCCCAATGACACAAGGGCCCTAGGGGACGGACTTCTGTTCCCCAGGGCCCTCTCTTGTGTCTCTTAAGAGTCAGTGCTTAGTGCAATACGACGAACTTGCCCACTTGAGTGCGCAGGGTTTGCCCGTCCCTATCACGCACCGTCACCGTGTAGAGATAGACGCCGTTGGCCAGGGGTTGCCCAGCGTCGTTAACGGCCCAGAGCACTAAGCTGTTGCCTGCATTGCGACGCTCTATAATGCGGCTTCCGGCCAGGGTGAAGATTGTTACTTCGATCTCCGCGACGGTGCTGCCCTGAGCGCGGAACTCCAACGGTCTGGCACGGCTCAGTACTGTACCGGAGACCGACAGCTCCAGGCCCGCCCCTAGGGCAGTCAGCTGATGGCTCAGGGTGAGGAGCCCCACGGAGGCTCGCTTCAGATCGCGCAGGTCTTCGAGATCGATGCACGGGTCATCATCGTCGTCGCCGTCGGGGTCGTTGCCGGGGATCAAGGGCAAGTCGCCGATCACAATGCGCTTGGGATTGAGAATCGCCTCGCCGTCAATAAACACAGCCCCTTCTGGATCGACCTCGATCATGCAGAAGGGCGGGGCGATATCAGCGGCGCGCAGCTGCAACAGCGTGAAGGCCGTCCGGTCGGCCAGGAATCGCGACAAGAGTCTAATATCCCTCCGGTTGATCTTGCCGTCGCCAGTGAGATCCCCCGAGGTGATCTGGATGCGCGCTGTGCCCTCGTGGGTGTCGAAGTCCGGCAACGGATTCCCATCGAAGTCGAGGGCTTGCTCAATCTCAATGACGAGCGGCGATTCCGCTCCGACCTCCGCGGTTTCGACGGCTTCGACCTCGATCTCGAAGATCTCTCCAGCCCCGATGAGTGGCTTGCGCCCCTCTTTGAGGCTCAGGGTAAACTCACACTCGCCATCCTCGCCACAGTCAAATTCGATCGCATATGGCCCCAAGGCGCGCACACGCGGGTTGCCGCGCGCGTCGCGCTTCACGCGCACAACGGCTGGGTCGTACGAGAAGGTTCCATTCAAAACCCGTAAGCCCGGAACCGCGACGTTCTCCACGCGGACGCGCACCTTCACAGCACTTGCTAAGAGGGCGTCGCCCACGATCAAGAGCGGCGGCTCGACCCGCACCGTGAGGAAGCTATTGGCCCACGCGACCTTCGGCGGCAGCACGCCTATCAGACCTTCGTCATTCCTATCGCACTGCGAATTGATGGTATCTGCCCCAGTACAAGCGGCCGTTACTTCGACCCCGACGCGGATGATGTCGCCGTCTTGGAACTCCGCACCCAGCTCAGCGACGACATACAATCGCGCTGCGGGGACACCACTGGGCAGCTGGATCAGCGCGCGGCGCTGCGCCCCAAAGGTGGCATAGTCGCGCACATCCGGCGGATTGAGGTTGCACGCGATCGGGCCGAGGGTGCAGGGCCCCACCGGCGGCCGCGGATTGATGAACGGGTTGACGATCTCCGCCAGCAGGGCATCAGATGGCTGCCATCCCGGCCCAGTCCAACCGGCCTCCCGATAGAGCTTGAGCTTCTTCACCCCGCGCAGAACACGGGGATCGAACTCGTCCCCTCTGAAGGCCTCAGCCACAACGGTGATGCGGTCTACTCGCAGAGTAGAGTCTATGCCCTCCTCGAAGCGCTTCTCAATAGCAAACTGCTGCAAGACGACGGTGCTTCCCGCGTTAGCCTCCTGAGCCAACCTCATGCTCTCATCGATTACAAACGCGCCTAGGTCATTGTCCGGCTCAGGTCCCAGCACGTTGAGCACATTCGGACTCGTCTTTGTCAGCGAGCAGTGCCCCTCGTCAGCACCTATGCCGGATGTCCAACAAGAGCTAAATCCAGGGGTCTCCGCTCCAATGAGCGAGTCCCCGGCAAACATGGTGACGGCAAGCTGCAGCGTATCCCCACGCTGTGCCGCTGTTGACAGCGTGATCACTATAAAGAGGGTTGCCTCTCCACCATCCTCTACTGTAAACAACAGACGATCTTTGATACCGAAGCGCACCCCAGGGCAGTCCTCATCCCGGCCAGGGTAGTCCACGTCGGGATCCAGCACCGGCTGGAACACTACCCCCAGCAGATCATCAGCATTCTCACCAAAGCCGTGGAACTCACCATCGCCAGTGTCTCGATAGAGCCGGAGCTCAACGATATCCGTGTCGCGCAGCGTGCTTCCCCCAGTCTTGACTACACAGACCCGCTCAACGTTGAGCGGCATGCCATCGTTATCGGTATCTTCCACGTTATCGTACACATTGATCTGGTCAATCGCTTGAAAGGCACCAGGGCTGAGATAGGTAGGACCGAAATTTGGATCAAAGCTAAAATCGGCCTTAGCGTCAGCCCAGACCGGCCCAGCCATGAGCGCCAGCGCACCTACGAAACCGAGGAACGCCACGACGGAAACCTTGAACAATTTTTTCATCGTCCTGCCTCCTTTTCGCGGTTTAGCTTAAGGGGCTGCTCCTGTGGCCCCTCGAGCAAGCACTTCTCCACTATTCTATCGGGAAGCCCCTCTGGATTCTGTAACTCGCATTACACTCAGGGGGGAGGGGAGCTTCAGGCGATAGATCTTTTGGAACGCCAGATCGACGACCCAGAGGGCTTCGCCGTCCCAGGCTAAGTCATCCGGGGAGGTGAGGCTCTCGGGGAGCTGTGGCCCGGGGGAGGCCTGCCCGCTCGTAGGACTGAACCGCCACAACCGCGGGCCGTCCTGAGAGACCCAGAAGGCTTGGCCGTCCCACGCCAGCCCCAAAGGGGCAAAATTTAAGACGAATTGCTTGAGAACAGCCCCGCTCTCAGGCGCAATTTGATAGAGCTTCTGCTCCGTGCTGTCGGCCAGCCACAGATACTGCCCATCCCAGGCCAGCCCGTCTACTGTGCCCGCCGCGCTCACTTCCGCAGGCACCGGAAGCGAGCGGAGGACTTGCCCGGTGCTTGGGTCGATTTGGTAGAGCTTGTCCTGCTGCTCGCCGAGCGTCGCGACCCATAGGGCACCCCCGCCCCAGGTCAACGCTACAGGCGATTCGTAAGCACTAGGGGTTTTCAGAGTCTTGAGCACGGACCCAGTGTGCGGGTCCAGCTGAGAGAGCTGTTCTGTAGTGAAGTCGGCCACCCACAGATATTGGCCATCCCACGCCAGCCCCGCGACGTCCGGGTCTGAACCCGGAGCGTCGATGACCGCTAAGACCATCTCCCCGGCCGAGACGGTCACAGTCTGCTGAGCACTAGCTGTAGCCCCCTTGTCATCAGTGACTGTCAGGGTCACTGTATAACTGCCGGGCGCAGCGTACGCATAGACGGTGATCACGCCGGTGTCGGTGTTCCCATCGCCGAAGTCCCACTCGTAACTGACGATTTGGCGCCCGCTGGCGGCGTGAGAGGCACTAGCGTCGAAGGTGATGCTCTCTCCCACCGCAGGCGTAGCGGGCGAAAAAGTGAACTGAGCTGTGGGCTTATCGGCCGCCTGATCCATGCACCCAGCCAATGCAAAGATCAGCAGCAATCCCAATCCCACAGAGACACAACGCATACGGGCTGCTCCTCCCCCCTAACGCCGCGTGAAGACGATCTCGCACTTCTGCAACTTATAAGTACCCAGGGTCATCGGATCAGTGATGTCAATGGTAGCTGGAAGAGGGCGCGGCAGCGGCACTGGCGTGGCAAAATCCCGCAAGAAGACAAGATCGAAGCCTGCGCCACAGTCTATCGTCTCCGTCTCACCGGGGGGAACATCTCCCCGCCGGAGCACAAAGATATCATTCCCATTGCCGCCTGTGAGGGTATCCTTGCCCTCTCCGCCGTCCAGATAGTCGTTGCCATCTCCGCCATCTAGTGTATCATCGCCTGCTCCACCGATCAAGCGATCGTTGCCAATGCCACCCTTGAGATCGTCCTTGTCGTCCCCGCCGTCCAGATAGTCGTTGCCCAGTCCGCCGTCTAGCTTGTCATCTCCTGACAAGCCGATGAGGCGATCATCGCCTGGACCGCCGTTCAAGGTATCGTTGCCCTCCTCGCCGAAGAGTTGATCATTGCCCTCCTCGCCCGTGAGGGTATCGTCGCCAGGGCCCCCGTAGATGAAGTCATGCCCTTGCTTCCCGTTGAGGGTGTCATTGCCCTCAAAGCCCCTGATCGAGTCGCTCGCTATCGTGCCGGTGATCGTATCTGCTCCCGGCGTGCCTAAGAAGACCGCCGCGTATGCGAACAAAGCTGTTACGCTGATGATCAGCGCCACCAACCCATAGAGTTTTTTCATGGGCTCCTCCTTTTCTTGGGGCAGCTAGCCTCTCTGCCTAAGTATATCCGCTAGCGGACTTTTTCGGACTTTTTTCATGATCGCTCAAGTTTGGGCTCACTAACGAAGCACGAGCTTACGCACCTCGCTCACGTATCTTCCGTCGACCCCGATAACAGTGAGCTTATAGAGATAGACACCACGGGCTAGTGGTCGGCCTGCCTGGTCTTGTAATGGCAGATAGAGTACCCCCGCACCACCGGTCTCGGCTCTCTGGAACAGATGCCCATTGAGTCCATACAGATCGAGTTGGACCGCCGTGATCCCCCACCCTTGTATGTGCAGCTTCAACAGAGATCGGCTCTGCTGGGCTTGCACCCCTGTAACGCGGAAGGGTCCAGAGCCGAGTCCTTCTCGTAAGGAGAGCCCCTGGACAGGGTTCTCCATAGCGAGCAGGCGTGCTGTTTCGTCCTTGAGCTTGCGCAGGCCCGCGGCCGCTTGGGCGATCCAGCGCACATCCGTCGCGTCGATCACCCCAAGAGGCGGCGCGACATCGGCGGCCTCTTCTTGCTCGGGGATCAACGTCTCCAGCCCTAAGATGAAACGTGCCACCAGCCGCGCGTCACTTATGGTTACAGCGCCGTCGCCATCAACGTCACCCTTGAGGAGCTTGATCTTGATTACGCCCGGCAGAACGTCAGGGACGATATCATTCCCTGCAGCATCACGGAAGACATCCACGACCTCGATCCCATCGATGTCCTCGATGCGCAACTCAATGGAGCTACCCACGGGCGCGTCCGGAGCGCGCTCGATTTCCAGCTCCGCGATCACACCTTCATTGAGGGCCTTGCGCCCGGGCTTGAGCGTCAGTGTAAACTGCACCCGCCCCTCAATGGAATCGATGAATCTCGAGGTGACCGAATAGGGACCAACGCCTCTGACCCCTACGACTTGAATAATCTCCGGATCGAAAACGATCGCGCCATCAGGGCCAATCTGGAGCTCGCCCAGCCCCGGCTCAGGAACGAAGCGGATAGAGATGGGTATCTTCCCTTTGTCCACGATCGTGGCCGAGCCAATGATCAGCTGCGGCGGAGGCACCCCAATGGTGATCCTGTTCGTCGCGATGAGCGGCATAGATGTCTCGATGCCTGAGCTGATCTCGCCATCCGGGATCTTGTCATCACGCGCAATGATAGTGACCTGGGTGCGCAGCGTATCGCCGTCCACAAACCCCACGGAATCAGGTTCAGCTACGACATATAAGACCTCTTCGCGCCCATCAGCGACACGCAAGAGCCGCTGGCCACCTCCCCTGGTGAACGTCACTCCCTCGACCAAATCCGGCTGGTTGACCTCCGCGAGCAGCTCATCCTCGGGTTGCCACCCAGGCCCCGTTAGCCCGCTCTCACGATAGAGTTTCAACTTCTTGATCCGCGATGTATCGAGGGTGCCTTCTACTTTCTTCACGACGACCGCGCGCACCAATGTCGCATAGCCGTCAGGCGTGGCATCGCCGGAAACCCCGGGATCCGCAATGCGGAATTGCTGAATTACAGCAGGCGCTCCCGGATGGGCCACCAGCGCAGGAGTGATATCGACGACATCGGTTTGCTTGCGCCCACGCGTCGCCGTAATCGTGATGAAACCAGTCGGCTGAGGAAGCCCCTTATCGAAGCTCAGCAGCGGCAACTCTGTCGCTAGGTCAATCCCCGAGCTGAGCGGTGGACCGTTCCTTAAGCCGTCGGATACTGTGACCTCGAAGCTTACGCGCAAGGTAGCATTATCTGGGGCATCGGTTGTGAAGTCTGCGACCACGAAGAACTGCTGGAGCCCGTCATCAGGCACCAAGATTAAGAGTTCCCCGGGGGTACCAAACCGAACACCATTAGTCAGGTCAGGGTTGATTACTTGACCCAAGAGGGCGTCGTCCGGCAGATTGAACAGACCATCACCATTGTCCACATAGATTCTTAAG
The DNA here is from genome assembly GCA_028275205.1 of Candidatus Acetothermia bacterium. Lineage (GTDB taxonomy): Bacteria > Bipolaricaulota > Bipolaricaulia > RBG-16-55-9 > DRXL01 > JANXCC01. The sequence goes on along the minus strand of JAPWVB010000016.1, from coordinate 3,931 downwards.
GCACTGATGAAGCGGTCTGCCAATGTGCTTCCTACGGTCTTACGGATAGTGATCGTCTCAATCGCTGTAGGGTGGCCGTCTGGCACCGTGTCTCCTAGGAAACCTGGATCGGCAATAGTGACATCCTGGATGACCACGAAATTATCACCAGGGTTTGGTGTAGGATTGACATTGCCTGCACCGGTGTTGAAGACATCGGCCTCATCATCAGCCGTGGTGCGATCGGTTGCCCAGAGCCAGTTTGCCTGTACCCCTGCCACCATGAACAGCAATATCATGATGATCGCCGAGCGCCCAAAGAGCTTTCTCATTTTCGAGACAACCTCCCTTCTGGTTTCCACACCAGCAGATAGATTCCAGCTCCATTGGATGTTCGCCATAGGAACATTCTAGCGCAACTGCTTTGCAGCGTCTGTAACATGGGTCACCTCGTTTCTCTATGCAGGATCTATCGTTGGATCACTAATTTCTGGAGCACACTTCGTACCGGGTGCCCATTGGTATCTCGCACTGTGACGAGATAGAGATAGACACCCTTGGCTACAGGCCGACCCCGAGAGTCCTCCAAGGGCCAGCGCAGCGCCCCTGAAGGCGACTCTGTTTGATAGATCAATTGACCTTGCAGATCGAAGATCCGCACGGAGATTTGGGTACCTACTGGGGCAGAGAACTCGATCGTTCTAGAGAGAGCGCGCACGCGCAACGGCGCCAGCGTCTTGGCCGTCGCCGTGGGCAAGGGCACTTCGTAGCAGAACATCTCCGTGCGCACGCCAATCGCGAATTCAGCGATCCAGCGCACGTCTGTGACGTCAATGTTCTCGGCGCTTCCCGGAGCGGGCTGACACGGGGCGCGCACGTCGGCGGCCCAGCGCGCGAGAGCGTCTAAATCGCGCAAGCCCACGATGAACTCCGCCGCAAGCTTCGCATCAATAATATCAACGTCGCCGTCGCCATCCACGTCGCCCTTGCGACGCGCTGGAGGCGGAGGCGGTGCCGGCCGCGCCGTCACTTTGACCGTATCGGACCCCGTCGCCCCCTTAGGGTCAGTCACCGTAAGCTCGATAATATACTCCCCCGCGACGTCGGGGGTGAACGTCGGCTGAGCTGTGTCCGCGCCCGTCAGCTCAGCTGCGCTCCCTTCAGGAGTCGAGACAAAGCTCCACTGGAACGTGATAGGGTCGCCGTCGGGATCGCTCGATCGTCTTCCGTCGAGCGTCACGAGCGTCCCCACGGTCACCGTCTGATCGGGCCCAGCATTCGCGATGGGCGGCTGATTGGGCGGGCGAGGTGGCCCAAAGCGACTCCCAAAGAAGATATACGCTTCGCCGGAGTCGGGCTTCAAATTTTCTACGCCGTCGGCGTTGAGCGCGCCTAGGATCACTTCCGCGAAGCCGTCCCCGTCTAAGTCCCCAGCAATAGCCGCGCTCCCCAGACGATCATCGGCTTCTGCCCCTACAAAGACTGCCGCCACCGGCGCGTCTTTTGCCCGTAGATCGATCACCCTAGGCATGGGGCTCTGCCCCAAGATAAGATACGCCTCGCCCGCGTTCAAGCGCTTGTTCTCCGGGCCATCAGCCGAGTCTGCCCCCAAGACCATATCCCAGTAGGGATCATCAAATGTTACTCCTCCGATCAAGCCCGAGGCGACTGCCCGACCCAGTCGATCTCCAGCATCAGCACCATAGATGATTATATCATATTGCCCGACGGCTAAATCATAGATTTTTTGCAACATTGGGCTGCCCAAAAGCACATAAACTGCACCCGACCCAGGGCGCTTGTTCTGCTCCCCTCTGGCTCCAGGAGCTCCCATGATTACATCAAAGAAGCCGTCACCATTGACGTCGCCTAGCGCCACGGAGACACCCAACGTATCTCCGGCATCAGCCCCGTAGATATGCACATCGGGACGATCTTTCGCCAAATCGATTCTTTCGGGCAACGTCGTCGAGCCAAAGAGAATATAAACTTCCCCCGCATTGTTGCGCCCGTTGCCTGGACCGTCAGCTTGGTGCGCTGCAATGATCAGATCGTCAAAGAGATCTCCATTCACGTCGCCACTCACAATGACGTTGCCGAGCTGATCCATAGCATTTCGCCCGAAAATCGTCATATCGGCGTTACGCCGGGCGAGATCGATCGTGCGCGGGAAGCTGGTGCTGCCGAAGAGCACATAGACCTGCCCGGCGTTGGCCCGCTCCTTGCGCGGCCCGTCGGCGTCGGTCGCCCCAATGATTAAGTCGGCGATGCCGTCGCCGTTGAGGTCGCCCGTCGCTGCCGAAGCCCCGAAGCGATCCCCCGGCGTCTCCCCGTAAATAGTAATATCTTGGTCGCCGTCGAAGATATCTATGAGTTTATTGGGGTTTGGACGCCCGTAGATCACATAGACAGCCCCAGCGTCGCGACGACGTTCGGGGAGCCCATCGGGGCCGTCCACACCCGCCGCGCCAATAATTAAGTCGAGCCGCCCGTCGCCGTTGATATCCCCCACGGCGACCGACGTGCCGAGCATATCCCCCGGCCGCGCCCCCGTCACGACTATATCCGCGTGATACTTGGCCAAATCGTAGAGATTCTCCAGCGACGAGCGCCCGAAGATCACGTAGACTTTGCCGGCGTCACGACGGTTTCCTTCCTCGACATCAGCGGCGGGATCGCCCAAGATCAAGTCAGCGAAGCCGTCGCCGTTGATGTCCCCGATCGCGATCGAATTGAAGTCTGTGAGAAAATCCTTGGCGTTCGCGCCGAAGATCGTGATGTCCTGGTTGAAGTCGGCGATATCGAGCACGAGCGGCTCGGCCGCCCCGATCAGCCCCCACCCCACAAGTCCCACAAAGAGCAGCGCGCGTCTGAGAGCCCTCACGGTAAACCTCCTTCACAGATCAGCATCGCACAATCTAAAGAGCTCATAGCGTCTTTGGGCTCCATTATACCCAACGCGCGGCGCTCATGTATGTGATGTGAATCACTTAGTCGATCCCCTGGGCCTTCTGCAGGCGCCCGGAGAAGTCCACATAGATCGTCTTCCACTCGGTGTATTCTTCGATGGCCGTCCAGCCGGACTCGCGCCCGCCGTTGCCCGTGTTTTTGATTCCGCCAAAGGGCAGATGTACTTCTGCGCCGATCGTCCCGCTGTTGATATACGTGATCCCCGCTTCGATCTCGTCCATCGCCCGATGGGCTTTAAAGACGTCCCTCGTATAGATGGACGACGATAGCCCATACGACGTGTTATTCGCTAACGCGATAGCGTCGTCGAAGTCCTTGGCTTTGGTCACAGACAAGACGGGCCCGAAGATCTCTTCCTGGAAGATGCGCATAGTCGGGGTGACGTCGGCGAAGATCGTGGGCTGGAAGAAGAAGCCCTTGGCCAAATCGCCGTCCTTGGCGATCTGGCCGCCACATAAGAGCTTCGCACCTTCCTTGACCCCCAGCTCGACGTAGCGCGCGATTTTCTCCAGCGCCGCGCGGTTGACCACTGGGCCGACGTCGGTCTTGGGGTCAAGCCCGTTCCCTAAGCGCAGTCTCTTCGTGCGCTCGACGAGCTTCTCTAAGAGCTTTTCGTAGACCCCATCCTCGACGATGAGCCGTGAGCAAGCGGTGCAGCGCTGGCCCGTCGTGCCGAAGGCGCTCCAGAGGATCCCATCAACAGCGAGATCGAGATCGGCGTCCTCGAGCACGATGATCGGGTTCTTGCCCCCCATTTCGAGATGGACCTTGGCGAGCTTTTCGGCCCCGTATTTGTAGATCTCCCGGCCGGTCTCAGTCGAGCCCGTAAACGAGATCCGCACGACCTTGGGATGCTTGGCCAAGGGGATGCCGACGTCGTGGCCGCCGCCAAAGACGAGATTCACCACCCCTTTGGGTAGCCCCGCCGACTCTAAGATCTTCACGAACTCGTACGCGCAGCGCGGCGTATCCGTTGCCGGCT
>JAPWVB010000101.1 GCA_028275205.1 Candidatus Acetothermia bacterium | reverse complement strand
CATATCTATAAATGGGATGCGCACGGATTTTCTCAAATAGGGCAAGAAGAAGTGAGCTGTGTTACATGGCATAGCGATGAAGCTCGCACCCATTCTCTCTAGCTTCCTCGCGCTGCGGCAGAGGGCCGGGCGTGGGTCGGGACCACCATTCAAAATAAACGGCCCACGGTCGGGAATCTTGGGGTTATTATCAATTACAATGGGAATGTGATCTTGATCACAGTGTGCGGGTGTGTAGGCAATGATGCGCCGAAAGAGCTCGACTGTTGCCGCTGGACCCATGCCTCCTAAGATCCCAATGATCGTAGTATCCATGTGGAGCTGATTCTACCGGGAGCCTAGCAGCTCGCAGGAGACAGGCGTCCACAACAGTTAGGGAGTTGGTCTTGTAGACGAGGGTCGCACTCTCTTGGTGGAAGTTGCTGGAGGACGTATACTCTGAGTGCTATGCGCCCATGCATGGGGGAAGCATTGATAGATCTGAAGCAGCTGGCGCGCAATATCGCGACGGTGCGTGCGCGCGTTGGGGAGCGCATCAAGATCCTCTTCCCTGTGAAGGCTGATGCTTATGGGCATGGGGCGGTCGCTGTCGCTCAAGCTGCAGAGAGAGCCGGCGTGGACTACTTTGGCGTTGCTAATATTGCTGAGGCGCAAGAGCTGCGCGCGGCCGGTATCAAAACCCCTATTCTCATTCTCGCTTCCTCGAGGATCGCCCATATCGCGGAGTTGGTACGCACCGACGTCGACATCACTATATCGAGCTTAGAGTTCGCTCAAGCGCTCGCTGCCGAAGCGCAGCGTCAGGGGCGCAGAGTGCGGGTCCAAGTGAAGGTGGACACGGGAATGGGGCGCAACGGCGCCCTCCCCAAGGACGCCCTCCAGATCTGTCGCGCCCTAGCCCAGATGAAGTCCCTCGAATGCACCGGGATCTTCTCACACTTCGCGTGCTCCTACAGCGAGCAGCCAGAAGACCAGCAGTTTACTCGCAAGCAGATCGCTCTCTTCAACGAGCTTCTCGCACAGCTGGATCGGGAGAATATTCTGCCTCCCTTGCGGCACATCGCCAACAGTTCGGGATTCGTTCAGTACGAAAGTGACGTGACCACCGGCTATTATAATATGATCCGCACGGGGATCTTGCTCTACGGGTATCCGGAAGTCCGTCGCCCCTGGACGGAGCCCATCAAGCCCATCTTACGCATGAGGAGCTGGATCGTCACGGAGAACAAGCTCCCCGCGGGGAGCTTCATCGGCTACGGGAGACGCTTCCAAACGCAGCGCCCTTCACGTATCGTCACGATCCCGGTGGGCTATGCTGATGGAGTGATTTGGCTCTTGGCCAACGTCGGCGAAGTTGTGATCCACGGCAAGCGCGCGCCTATGGTGGGCGCGATCTCCATGGACCAGATCACCGTGGACGTGACTGATATTCCCGAAGCTAAAGTCGGTGATGAGGTCGAACTCATCGGCCCTCAGATGACGGCGGAAGAGATCGCGCGCAAGATCGGGGCCAACTTTACGGAAGTTGTGCTCACGGCGCTCTCTAAGAGGGTCGCGCGAGTCTATATCGAATAAATCCCTCCTTGCACAAGATCGCACGCGCTCCTACAATGATACAGCTATGGCGCTCATAACGCTGCTCAGCGATTTTGGCTCGGCGTCGGGGTATCCGTCCGCGATGAAGGGCGTGATTCTCTCGCTCTGCCCCTCCGCCCAGATCGTTGATATCAGTCACGACGTGGAGCGCCATCACGTTCGGGCTGGGGCGTTTCTGCTCTGGATGGTCGTGCCCTATTTCCCAGAAAAGACTGTGCACTGCGCAGTAGTTGACCCTGGGGTAGGGACAACGCGCCGCCCCTTAGCAATAGAATCGGGAGGGCAGCTCTTCGTCGGCCCAGACAATGGGCTACTCATCCCCGCAGCCGAGCGCCTTGGCAAACCGAAAGTCTATCATATCCAGAACGAGAAGTACTTTCGAGCGAAGGTCTCACGGACATTTCACGGGAGGGATATTTTCGCCCCGGTCGCGGCTCATATAGTGTTAGGACTCCCTTTACACGAGCTTGGCCCGCAGATCACAGATTTTATCAGGCTCTCGTTTGGAGAGGGCGTGCGCCGCGGGCGGGTTCTTGAGGGCGAGATCATCTATATTGACGCCTTCGGCAACGTGATCACGAATATCTCTGGGAAGCTGCTTGAGGGGATCACTCCTGGCACGATGCTCGTGGTTGAGGTCTCCCGAAAAGTCGCTTCGGCGCGCGCTGTCCAGACCTACGCCGAGGGCGAACAGGGCGAACTGATTGTCACCGTGGGCAGCCACGGCCAAGTCGAGATCGCTATGAATCTTGGGAGTGCCGCCGCACGATTGCGCGCCCATGTGGGCGAGACAGTGCTCATTACCCCAAAGCTATGACCATAGACACAGAGAGAATCTTTCAAGAGCACCCCTTCGCCCGCACGATCTTAGAGAGATTGCTGGAAGCGGGCTACCAAGCTGTCATGGTCGGAGGGGTCGTGCGCGACGCCCTGCGCGCGCAGTTCGACAGCGACTACGAGTTCATCCCCGAGGAAGTAGACATCGCGACCGCAGCCCATCCCGATGAGATCAAAAAGATCTTTCGCGACTTTCGCATCGTAGAGGTGGGCGAAGCGTTTGGCGTCGTGCTCGTCGTCGCTCCCGACGGGCGCTCCTACGAAGTTGCGACATTTCGCACGGAGGGCGAGTACGACGGGCGCTGGCCCGCCTCCGTGAAGCTCGTGCGCTCCCTCGACGAAGACCTCGCTCGCCGCGATCTGACCATAAACGGCCTGGCGGCCACTCTCGATGGGACCGTCATCGACCGCGTGGGTGGCATCGAAGACCTCAAGGCGAAAGTCATTCGGACTATCGGTGACCCCAACAGGCGCTTCTCTGAAGATTATCTGAGGATCTTACGAGCGATTCGCTTAGCATGTGTGCTCGACGGGACGATCCTCCCCGAAGTCAGCCAAGCCATGAGAAAGCACAAAGAAGGGCTCAAGAAGATCTCGGCCGAGCGCATCCGCGACGAGTTCTTAAGAATTCTTTCGACACCCCGCGCGGCGCGAGGGATAGAGCTGCTCGACGAGCACGGCATCGTAGAGCTTCTCTTACCCGAGCTTGCCCAGTGCAAGGGGGTGCCCCAGCCCGAAAAGTACCATCCCGAAGGCGACGTCTACACCCACACGCTCTTAGCCCTTCGATGCGCTGATAAGATCGTGCGCGATCCACTGGTGAAGTTCGCTCTTTTAGTCCACGACGTGGGCAAACCCATCGCGTTACAAAAAAATAACTATGAGCACGCCGGGGGCCACGAAGTGATCGGCGAGCAGATGGCAGAGAGAATCTGTCGTCGGCTGCGCTTCAGCACCGAGGAGATGAGACTGATAAAATTCTTGGTGCGGGAGCACCTGCGCATCGGGAAGTTCCCCGAGATGAGCCCTGGCAGGCGCGCGACGCTCCTCAAGACGCACGAGAACCCCAGCGCCCCCTTCGAGCGCCCCGCGGCGCGCTTCCCGTACTTTGCTAAGCTCTTAGAGCTTATGATCTGCGACTGTGAGGCCAGCGCGCATCGCGCATCGGGGTGGCTTCCAGTCGCCCAGGAGCTTCCCCCGCTGCTGGTGCGCCTCAGAGAGCTTGCCGAGCGCGAGCGCGCGCGCAAGCTCCTCGATGGCTATGACTTGCTCCAGATGGGGCTCTCCCCAGGCCCGCGCATCAGAGAGATCTTAGACGCCGTCTACGACCAGATCTTCTCTGGGAAGATCACGACCCGCGAGGAAGCGCTCGCCTTGGCTCAGCAGCTCCTCCA
>JAPWVB010000092.1 GCA_028275205.1 Candidatus Acetothermia bacterium | reverse complement strand
GCGCGTGGGGACGTTCTCGCGCGGGATGCGCCAGCGCCTCGGCGTCGCAGAGATCTTGCTGAAACATCCCCAAGTGATTATCCTCGACGAGCCGACGCTGGGGCTCGACCCTGAGGCCGCCCGCGAGTTCTTGCAGATCATCCGCACATTCAAAGAAGAGAAGATCACGGTCTTGCTATCGTCGCACTTATTGCATCAAGTGCAGGCGGTCTGTGACCGCGTCGGGCTTTTCTCTCAGGGACGGATGGTCTTAGAGGGCACGGTCGCCGAGCTGGCGCGTCAGGTCTTGGGCGGAGCCTATCGCGTTCACATAAAAGCTATGGGACCCGATCTGACTCCAGCGCTCCAGAAGATTTCCGGCGCGGTGCGCGTTCAAAAGCTCGACAGCGATCTCTATAAGATCGAAGCCCAAGAAGATATCCGCGCGGAGGTCGCGCGCGTCGCCGTGCACGCCGGCGCGCACGTGTTGTCGCTGGGGTTGGAGGAGCCGAGCTTGGATGAAGTCTACCAACGCTACTTTCAGGGGGTGATGGCCGCATGAAGCCCGTTCGGGAGGGCTCGCCGTGGCGCGGGCTGTGGGTGGTAGTCGCCAAAGAGATGGCCGATCACTTGACGAGCGTGCGCATGGGGATCCTCGAGACGATCATCCTGCTGACAGCAGCTGGGACGATGTACTTCGCGCTGCAGAGCTTGCCCTCAAGCGCTGAGCAGTTTCTGTTCTTAAGGCTTTTTACGACGGCGCCGGCGGACTCGCCCCTGCCGGCGTTCGTGGGTTTTTTGGGGTTCTTGGTGCCCCTGGTCGCGATCGCGCTGGGGTTTGACGCCGTGAACGGGGAATTCAACCGACGGACGCTCTCGCGGGTGCTCGCGCAGCCGATCTATCGTGACGCGCTGCTCCTGGGCAAATTCTTAGGAGGGCTCTTTACACTCACACTGGTGCTGACGGCGATCTGGCTGATGATCGTAGGGCTAGGGCTCTTTCGCTTGGGGGTGCCGCCCACGGGGGAGGAAGTCGCGCGCGGGCTGCTCTTCTTAGTGGCAACGATAGCGTATGGGGGTGTATGGCTTGGGATCGCGCTGGTCTGCTCGATTCGATTCCGTCAGCCGGCCACGGCAGCCTTAGCTGCGATCGCCGTCTGGCTCTTCTTCACAGTCTTTTGGGGGATGCTTATCGGCTTGATCTCGCAGGGGCTGGCACGCGGAGCGTTCAATCAGATACAGTTAGAGCTTGCTCTCGCAAGACTGTCGCCTAATACTCTCTATGCCGAGGCGATCTTGGCGTTCTTGAACCCGGCAGTGCGGGCGTTCGGGCCGTTGCTGCCTATTCAGCTTATTCAGCTCCAATGGGCAGTGCCCACGCCGCTGCCGCTCAGTCAGAGTTTGATGCTCGTCTGGCCGCAGCTGACAGGGCTGATCGCCGGGACGATCCTGCTCTTTGCGGTAAGCTACGTGCTCTTTCAGCGACAGGAGATCCGCGCGTGATCAGAGAGCGTCCAGCGCCGCCAGCACCTCGCGGCTGTGCCCCGTGGGATTGACTTTAGGAAAGACTCTCTTGATCACCCCGTCTTTGATGATGAACGTCACGCGCTGCGCAAACCCCAGAAAGTTTAAGACATCGTAGTCGCGACAGATCTTCTTCTCCGGATCGGCCAGCAGCGGGAAATTCAGCCCAAACTTCTGAGCGAACTTCTTGTGCGACGCAGCATCATCGGTGCTCACGCCGTAGACTTTGACCCCGCGCCGCTCAAACTCCTTCAGATCGTCACGGAACGAGCACGCTTCAGCAGTGCAGCTGGGCGTATCGTCTTTGGGGTAGAAATAGAGCACCGTCACGCCCTGAAAGTCGAGCGCCACTCTCTTCCCGTCTTGATCTGTTGTCTCGATCTTGGGAGCTATTGTCCCTTCAGCGAGCGCCATAGATTTTTTACCCCCCTCTCAGAATTAATAAGCTTTTGCGAAGATCGCTTGCTCTTTGGCGGCCTTGCCGCAGCGGATGCATCTGCCTGGTCGGCCTGGCTGCTCAAAGGGGATGCAGCGCGTCGAGGCTTTGGTCTCGGCTTTGATTTGAGATTCGCACTCGCGTTCCCCGCACCAGTACGCCCTGACAAAGCCACGGCTGCCCTCGCCCTCCATAAATTCTTTGAACTTCTCGTAGTCGTCCAACTCGAATGTGTTCTCGTCGCGGAATCGCTTGGCGCGCTCAAAGAGATTCTTCTGGATCTCATCCAAAAGCAGTGACACGCGCTCTGCGAGTTGCTCTTGCGGGATCGCGAATTTCTCTCCCGTGTCGCGCCGCGCCAGCACCACTTGATCTTTCGCTATATCTTTTGGCCCGATCTCGATGCGCAAGGGCACCCCGCGCAGCTCCCACTCGTTGAAGCGCCAGCCAGGAGAGTGCTCCTCGCGAGCGTCTATTTCCAGACGCACGCGCTCCCCCAACGCCCTCTTGATGCGCTCGACGCCCTCTAAGACTTTCGCTTTCTCATTGTGGTTCCCAGACTTCCAAATAGGCACGACGATCACTTGGATGGGCGCAAGCCTGGGGGGAAGGATGAGCCCTTGGTCATCTCCGTGGGTCATGATGATCGCGCCGATCATGCGGGTGCTCATGCCCCAGCTTGTGGTCCGGCAGTACTGCAACTGATTATTTTTGTCGAGATACTGGATCTCGAACGCTTTCGCGAAGTTCTGGCCCAGATTGTGGGAGGTGCCCGCCTGCAGGGCGCGCTTGTCGCCCATCATCGCTTCGATCGTGTAGCTGCGCAGAGCCCCAGCGAACTTCTCCGACTCGCTCTTGCGCCCGGCGATGACGGGGATTGCCGCCTCGTTCTGAGCCACGTCCACGTAGATATTGAGCATTCTCAGGGCTTCCTCTTCGGCTTCCTCTTCGGTGGCGTGGGCCGTGTGCCCCTCCTGCCACAGAAACTCTAGGGTTCTCAAGAAGAGCCGCGGGCGCATCTCCCAGCGCACCACGTTGGCCCATTGATTGATGAGCAAGGGGAGATCCCTATAAGACTTAATCCATTGCTTGAACATATAGCCGATGATCGTCTCCGAGGTGGGGCGGACGACGAGGGGTTCAGCTAACTGTTCGCCGCCGCCGTGGGTGACGATCGCCAGCTCTGGGGAGAACCCCGCGATGTGTTCGGCTTCTTTTTGGATGAAGCTCAGCGGGATAAAGAGCGGGAAGTACGCGTTCTTGTGGCCGGTGGCTTTGAAGCGCCGGTCCAGTTCTCTTTGCAGGTTCTCCCAGAGCGCGTAGCCGTAGGGGCGAATGACCATGCAGCCGCGCACGGGGGCGTAATCGGCGAGCTCCGCCCGTTGGACGACCTCATTGTACCATGCCGAAAAATCTTGGCTTCTTGGGGTGATCTTCTCCGTGCTCATAGGCATCCTCGCTCACGGCCCAATGAAAGCTTCCAGGATGGACTATATTAAAGGGAGCGCGCGGGATGTGCAAGCGGCTGTCGCTGTGGGTGTCTTGCAGGGGAACAGCCTTGTCCATACAATGTGCAGATGAGGTGATCACAGTGAGGAAGATCTCGGTGCGTCTGCCCGAAGAATTGCTGGAAGAAGTAGACGCTCTGGCAGAGCTAGAGGCCTCAGATCGCACGACGATTATGAAGCAGGCCTTGCGAGAGTACTTGGACAGGGAACGCACAGATACAAAACTTAAGGAGCTCGCAGCTCGTCGGTTTTTGGAGGGGCGGATCAATTACCGAGCGCTGTGTCGCTTGTTGGGACCTGAAGAGGCTGAGGCCGTCAGGACGTCTAAGCGATTGCTGGACCAAGGAGCAAAGCTTGCCCGCAAGCTCGCGTAAGATCGTCATTGACAGCTCGGCGCTCATCTCGCTGGCTCACGGGAGTGTGCTGGAGATCGTCCTCAAAGAGTTCCAGATCATCACTTCCAGCGTGGTGTGGCGCGAGCTAGAAGCGACGGCAAAATTCGACGACCCAGATGGTCGCGCTGCCCACCATGTCTTGGCTCATCGAGAGCTACTAACGATTGTTGATCTCTCAGAGTCTGATTTTGCACAGTATTTGGGGCGCAGGGTGCATGGTGGCGAAGCTTCTTGTGTAGTGCTGGCTCGGCACGCGGACGCTTTCATTTGTGACGATTTTGATGCGTTGCCTTATTTCGAAGCTCACTGTAGAAAATTGGGCAT
>JAPWVB010000015.1 GCA_028275205.1 Candidatus Acetothermia bacterium | reverse complement strand
AGGAGTTCGGCTTCAACTTCGATAACGCCTTCACTCCTCCTGGATTGAACGTGAAGATCCTTTATGCCATCTGGACGGAGGACTATACCACACTGAAGGCTGCTAGGGTTGTTTTCCCCTGGCCCTGGCCTCAGCCTCCCCAGCCACAGCCTCCACTGCCACCGCCTGAGCCCTGTGGCGAGTTCCCGAAGCTGCCCATCCCTGAGCCTCCCAACCGCTATCCCACGGTCTATGTCGACAAGGATGGTGGGGTGTGGGTGGCTGTCGGCGATGTCTCCTATCCGCCTGGGCCGAACGTCTGGGTCTATTACTCCAGCGATCAGTGCGCTAGCTGGAAGGGCCCCGTGGACATGACCCCGACTGGCCTCTTCAGCGATATGGGCGGGATCGTACGCCTGGGCGATAAGATCTACGTGGTGTACGATGAGGATCAGGGCGCGGCTCCTGGCACTGCGGACATCAATGTCACCACCTGTGCTGTTGCTAAAGATAGCGAGGGTAAAGTTATCGGCGTGGATCCGGCGACCTGCGTGCGCGGCATTGTCCATCGGGACGGCGGCTTCCCGCACATCGCTACCGATGGGACAGGTCTCTATGTCGCTTCCTATGATGGCAATGCCAACGCAGTGCGGTTCAGCTACTCCTGCGATGCGGGAGGCAAGTGGAACCCGTTGGATATCAACAACAAGTGGAACAGCGGCTACAGAGATCCGGACTTTGGCGCGGTCCTCTCGCGCGTCAAGGTCGCTGTGGATCATTTCGTCTATGTCGTGTGGTTCTGGCGCAGCGAGGGCAAGAGCAACATCATGCTCGGCATTCTGCCCAAGCCCTGTCAATAGACCAAAACTCATGACTGCTGAGGGGCTAAGCTTGAGGGCTTAGCCCCTCTCTTCTTTTTTCTGAGGAGGTAACTATGAACTCTCTCTGGAAGTGGGCAACAGTGACAGCTATGCTTCTGCCCGTCGTTTTCGTCATTGACAGCGTCGGCCTACATAGCTTGGCCCAAGATCAGGCCCAATGGACAACAATGACCATCGGCCAAGCCGGAGCGAAGGCCGGCAGTTGGTGGTTCTCGAGCGATTTCGCGTTCTCCGAGCGCAATGCAGCGACCGCTGACGACGACTCTCTCTACGTCGCGAGCACGGCCCTGCTCGGCCAAGATTGGTTCGTCTTTCTGCACGTCTCCAAGGACGGCGGCGCGACATGGACAAAGTATAGCATTAAGCAAGCCGGCGATATCGTGATCGGGGCGCGCGTCAAGGTCGCCAGCTACAAAGACGGCGACGTCGTCTGCGTCGGCTGGCAAGACTGGGATGTCGGCGGGGGTATCCCCGAGATCGTCGCTCAGTGCTTCTGGGCCCCGAAGCCCACCGTCGAGGGTCTGCCCGATAATCCTCCTAACATGCCCAGCGCGGGGGCACTCTCGCCCGCAGAACAGATCCAACAGAACGATCCCTACGCTCCCGATCCCGTGCCTCAAGCGATCATCCCGCTGGCGGCTTCGCCAACGAATCTGTCCAACACCCCCGAGAGCTCTGGGGTGCACGACATCGGCACGGGGGATTACGTGGGGCAGTGGGACCTGGGGATCAACGCACACAGCCAGTGCGCCACGAATGGGTTCCCGTTGATCTGGGCCGTCTGGTCTGAAGACTATACCAAGCTCCTCTACAGTCGCTCTCAGGACGGCGTCAGCTGGGAACCCGCGCAAGCGTTCAAGGACGCCAACGGCCAAGATGTCTTCCCTGAGAGCTACACGCGCTTCCCCTCAACATACGTTGATAAAGATGGCGTGATGTACGCCGCGACGGCCCAAGCTGTCCGACCGCCGGACGTCTTCGTGAGCGCCTCCACGGACTGTGGGAAGACCTGGGGAGAGCTGGCGAACTTGAGCCAGAACTCCGGGTTCTCCGATGGCCCCTTTGTCGCCGTTACCGAAGATGGGGCTATCCATACGGTCAACGACGACGACACGACCAACCCGAACAATGCTGACATTCACTATAATCGCTGCACGCGCGATGGGAATAAAGTGACGTGTGCGGAGGGGAGCAAACCCATCGCGAAAGACGGCGGCTTCCCGTATATCGCGACCGACGGCAAGCAAGCCCTCTATGTCACATACTCGTCCTCGCCGGGGGGCAAGGCTGGTGGCATTGGCTTCACGTGCTCGGTAGATGGCGGGGCCACGTGGAAACCTCAAGAAGATCTTCCCGACTCGACCATGGGGGCGCCGACGATCCGCTTCACGGATCTTGGGGCGCTCCACTGGCAGGAGAAGATATCAGTCAGCGCTCAGAATACGCTCTATCTCGTCTGGGTGCAGTGGATTCGCGGACAGGCGATTAAGCTCCAGCTGAGCAAGCGCGCCGGCTGCTAGTTTTTGAATTACGGAAGGCACAGAAGAACCACGGAGAGCACGGAAAGAGTCTTCTTCCGTGCTTTCCGTGGCTTCTTTCAGTGCTTTCCGTGATTCAGTTTCCTCGACAGTCCGCTCCGCGCACCCACAAGTCAATAATCTTTATCATCATCTCGTCACTGATGGGCTGGGGGATCTCCGGCCCAACTCGACTCTGCGCGATCCATAAGTTCAGAGCGATCACGATCTCTTGATCATCAATCGTGAAGTCAGGGCTTCGGAGCCTCGCGATCAAGCATGGGATGGTGCGAGGCGGCTCTTGAGCCATAGCGCTCACCAAAAGACCAAGCACTAGGCCAAGCAATACCCACTGGGCCCTCATGGCGATTTCTCTTCCTCCTCTTCGGTGGCTTCTAGGTTCTTGTAGATCTGTTGCAACCGAGCTTCCACGCGGGCGTAGATCGTCCCCTCGGGGAACTTGCCGTCAGGGCTGCGCTCACCTGCCGGTAGGCCCGTGAGCAGCTCGATCCCCTCCTCGACGGTTCTTATCGCGTAGATATGAAATCTCTTCTCCCGCACGGCATCGATGATCTCCTGACGCAGCATTAAGTTGTCTACGTTCTGTTCGGGGATGATGACCCCTTGATCGCCGGTCAGGCCATGAATCTTACAGATCTTAAAGAACCCATCGATCTTCTCATTGACACCGCCGATGGGCTGGATCTCGCCCTTCTGATTGACCGATCCCGTCACGGCGATCCCCTGCTTGAGGGGAACGCTCGCTAGTGCCGAGATCAGCGCGTATAGCTCAGCGCTCGAAGCAGAGTCGCCGTCAATCTTC
Organism: Candidatus Acetothermia bacterium; assembly: GCA_028275205.1. Classification (GTDB taxonomy): domain Bacteria; phylum Bipolaricaulota; class Bipolaricaulia; order RBG-16-55-9; family DRXL01; genus JANXCC01. Next base: position 13,449 of record JAPWVB010000015.1, on the reverse strand, counting down.
GTGTAACTCTGCTCAAACGTGATGCTTGCAGAAAGACTCAAGGGGCGCTCGAGCGCGAACTTCTCCCCAAGCCAGCCTTTGAGAATTAAGACGCCCTTGCTGTGAATCTTCCCCGAGAGAGCGGCCTCGCGCTCCACGTTGAGCACACCCTCCTTGCCCGTGAACACGTTGGCGGTGATGCGCGTGGGCCGCCCAAACGAAAAGTCTGTCAACTGCAGCACAGAGAGACCGTTCACGCAGCCGACGCGCTCCCCATGAGTGTCTACTAAGATATCCCCGCGGGCGATGAGCTCGTGGATCTTCTCTTCGATGAGATTGTTGCGATAGTATTTCTCTTCGATGGCGCGCTCGACGTGCTCAGCTTTGACGAAGCGCGCTCCCTCACGTTCGGCCCAGTAAGACGCCTCCCGGATGATCGTCATGAGATCGCTAAAACGCGCCGAGAGCTTCTTCTGGTCTCCAGTCAGCTCTGCGGCATATTCGGCAAGCCGCGCCAGGGCCGTCTTGTGGAAGTGCTTCAGCCCAGGACGCTCGCGCACTCGCGCCGCCACAAATGGCCCCAATTGTTTGATATATCTCTCGTCCCAGGGCATCTCATCGTCGAAGTCGGCCTTCACCGTAAAGAGCTTGGGAAAGTCTTCGTCAAATGTCTCTAGCAGATAGTAGAGCTCTGGACTCCCGATGAGAATTACTTTCACGGAGAGGGGCACCGGTTCGGGCTTAAGGCTCTCTGTTGTCGTGAACCCCATCATGGTGGCGGGGTCTTCGATCTGGATGCGCCCGCTGCGCAACGCGATCTTGAGCGCCTCCCAACTGATCTCGTACTTTAAGAGATTGTCGGCATTTAAGACTAAGTATCCTCCGTTGGCCTCGTGGAGCGAGCCCGGCTTGATCATGGTGAAATCCGCGGTCATCACCCCAAACTGCACGCGGCGCTCGATCTTGCCAAAGAGATTCGTATACGTCGCGTTCTCTTGGACGACCACGGGTGCCCCTTTGGTCTTGCTATGGTCTATCAAGACATTCACCTTGTATCGCGTGAACAGGTCGATCATGCCCGTGGGGAGGGGGACGCCTTGGCTTTCGCCCTCTGGGGTCTTTGGGGTGGGTTCGGCGAACTCTTGGATGTTCTGTAAGATATCTTTTTCGACGTCCTCGAGAAACTCGAGCACGCGCGGGTGCTCTTGGTATCGGTTTTGTAAGCGCTGAATGAGCGGCTTTACGGTGTAGAGCGCGATATCCCTGTCGAGTTCTTCAACGGCTTTCAGGCGCTGCTCTTCGATGCCTTCGAGTTGGCTCATAGCTTCTTGGATGATCTCTTGGAGCTCTTCGCGGTAGCGCGTGATCTTGTGGCGTTCGCGTTCGGGGAGTTTTTCGAAGATCTCTTCGGTAAGGGGCTGGCCGTTGAGCATGGGGGTTGCTTGGAATCCCAAGGCCGACAGGTGAAAGAGAAAGCCGCGGCGCTGGGCTTCCTGCTCGACGTGGGCCGTCACTTTCGTGCGCAGCTCATTGAACTGTTCGTCGAGGCTCTGGCGTTTCTTTCTGTACTCTTCGCTGTGGTAGGCCGCGGGGATGCGCTCGCGCAGCTTCTCTATGAGATCGTCCATATCGGCGGCGAGCTTGCGGCCTAGTCCTGCGGGCAGCAGAATATATCGAGGGCAGTAGGGGTCATCGAAATTATGAACATAGCAAAGATCTTGGGGAGGGGGCTCTCTGAGGCTGATCTTTCTGAGAAATGCCTGGACGATGGAGTTCTTTCCCGTGCCGGGGCTGCCCGCAACATAAATATTATAGCGAAAGTCTTTGATCCCTAAGCCCAATTCGAGGGCGCGCAGGGCGCGCTCTTGCCCGATGACGTCATCGAGGGGCTTACACTCGGCTGTGGTCTCGACGCCGAAGATCTCAGGGTCGCAGCGACGACGGAGCTCTTCCGGCTGCAAACGGCGTGCCATCGCTCTCCCTTCTCTAGGGGATCGCCCACGCGGTCAGGCGTGAGCGCCTATGAGGTCTTTAAGAATACACAATAGCCAGGGGGAGAGCAAGATGGCCGGATCTATGAGGGCTTGGCGCTACCGCGCCACGCGGATCTCGCTGTCCCCTACCACAGCTACGGCGAGCCGTGGGGAGAAGCTCGTCAAGAGCCCCTTGAGCGCAAACGTGCTCGCCGGGGCAGTGGGGGGCACGACCAGATCATAGATCACGGCGACGATCTGGCCGGGGGAGAAGCGCTGCGTCCAGAGCCATTGGAGCTCGGATTTCTTCAAGATCGCGCCGCCGTTTTGGACTTCTTTGACCGTCCAGCCCGTGGGGGGATCTTCGTCAAGCCCAAGCCCATTCATAGTTTGATTGATGCGCAGCGTGATGACGACGCGCACGGTCGAGCCAGGGGCGGCGGAGCCGCTTGGGGGTAGAAGGAGTGCGCGTCGGATCGTCACCGGGGCTTCGGTGACTTTGACGATCTTGCTGATTGCGCCTGTGGCGCCGCGGTTGTCGGTCACTCTCAGATTGACGCGCCACTCCCCGGCGCGATCAAAGAGCCTCGTTGTGATGGGGGTTGTCTTGGTCTCGTCGAATCTTCCGTCGCCGTTGAAGTCCCACTCGTATCTGATAATAGTGCCGTCGGGGTCGCGAGAGCTTGACGCGTCGAAGGTGATGATGGTGTTCGTATCGGGGTTTTGTGGGCTGAAGCGGAAGTCGGCGCGCGGGGGAGCGTTGCTCTGGGCATAAGCGACTGTGAGTGCTCCCAGCATCGCAAGCAGTATCAGTGTTTTGGCAGAGACTCTCATCGCACAGACCTCCCTCAGACTTCGCGAGCTTCGCTCGCCAGACTTCGTCTGGACTGTACACCTTGCCGCCTTCGGCGGCAAGACGAACGGTCCAGGCGGAGCCTGGGGCGAAGCCTGGTTACGGCAGCGGCCCGAAGACCGATGCCCCTGTCAGCCAGTACGCGACTAGGATCTGTAAAGTTTTTATGTCGATCCTCCCGAAATCCACCTTGCCATCAGGCCTGTTCTTCACAGACTCATTGCTCAGCCAGAACTTCGAGACCGCGACTTGCATCTGCTCAAAGCTGATAGTGTTCGTCTCGAGCCAGAGATTGACCTTGGGATTGGCAGGGTCGCTCACGTCCATGCGCGCGAAGATCACCGGGAAGGGAAGCTTGGTGACGACGCGGATCTCCGTCTCGCCCGTGGTGGTGAGCTCGAACGCTGGCGCGGCGCTGCTGATCGAGCCGGAGAGCTTGATCACCCTGGGCTCAGGATTCTCTGGCTCAGGGATGGTCAGCTCATACTCGAGGGTGCGCGTCGTGCCCGGCTCAAGGGTCTCTAAGAAGACCCAGAGCACTTCCCCTGGGCCCGGTCGGGCAGTGCCGCTCTCGGTCGAGACGAGCTTAAATGTGAGATCGCTGGGGAATCGCTCCACAACGACTAAGCCGTTGATGCGATCGAGCGCTTGGATGGTGATCTTGACCTTCACGCGCTCGCCGGGGAGGGTCTCGTCGTTGGGGAGATTGGTGTCAATAGTTCGGGTCGCGATCGCTCGCGGCGTGAAGACCTTGACGGTCTTGGTGGCGCTCGCGCGCTCGCCGTCGGTGTCGGTGACGGTCAGCGTGACTGAATAGCTTCCGTCAGCGCGGTAGCGATGGACAGGGTTCTGCTCGCTTGCGCTTGTCCCGTCGCCAAAGTTCCACTCCCACGCGACAATCCCAACGTCATCCGTCGAACGATCTATGAACGTAATGGGCTCGTTGGCTTTGGGCTCAGCGGGTAGAAATTCGAAATTCACTGTCGGCGGGCGGTTGCGATCCCGCACCAGCAGCGAGAGCTCTTTCACTGGGGGGCTGACGAGCCTGCCGCGCGCGTCTAGGAAGCTCAAGCTTGGTCTGAGCACTGCTGTACCCGGCTGAGAGCCGCTCACGGTGAAGCTCGCTTCGAAAGTCTCCCCGGCGGCAAGGCCGTCAATCTCCCAGACGATCGTCGTCGTATTGTCGGGGTTCTTCGTGACGCGATTGGGCGCGTTGAACGTGGCGATGCCGTAATTTACGAACGCCGGCAGCACAAGGGTGATCTTGATCTGCCGCGCGACGATCTTCTTCCCTAGCGCTTGGGCGATCTGTTGTGGGACGGTCTCGGTGAATTGTTCAAAGAACTGCCCCTGGGTGAGCCGGGCCAGCTCGCGCAGGAGCGTTCTGTCGGGATTGCGCCCCGTCGCGACCGTGAAGATCGCCACGCCGCTCTCGGCAGCGCGCTGCGCTTGGGAGAGGGGCGTGCGCCCGGTGTTGAAGCGCCCGTCGCTGAGCAAGATCATCGCCCACGAGGCTTCCTCGCGCCCGTTGATGACGAGCGTATCGAGCGCTTTGGCGATCCCTTCGCCCACGGCGGTCTTGCCCAGGGGCTTTAGGAGCTTCAATCCCGTTCGGACCGCCTCGTGATCGAACGTCAAGGGGACATCCACGCGGGCATCTGTCCCAAAAGAGACCAAGCCCACGCGATCTTGCGGCGAGAGCGCTTCAATGATCGCTGAGCCGATCTTCTCCATCTCGCGGATGTTGACGGTTGCCGAGCGATCTACGACTAAAAACAGATCAGCCGGAGGGCGCGCGCCAGCTTCACCCGCAGAGATCTTGATAGTGATCGTGCCTTCTTGGTTGACAAAGAGCGCTGCTGGGGAGGCGCTCAGCGTCAGAGAGACCGGCGGCGCGGCCACTTGGGCCAGCCCCGTCAGTGCTATGAGGCTGAGCACGCTCGCTGCGAAGAGTAATCGTCTCATAATTATTTCGTTGCTGCCGGCAGCGGCCGATCTACCGGCGTGTCCGTCAGCCAGTACGAGATCAACGTTTGCAACATTCTGAAGTCTATAGTCTTCCCACAGGTCCCGACGACTTCCTCGTCCTCAAGCCACAGGGCGATAGCCGTCTGAATCTGAGCGAAGCTGATCTTGCTCGACAGCGAGACGTCAATCGCGTTCTGCTCCACGTTGAGATGCGAGATCGCTACAGGGATATCTAAGCATTCGACGACGTTGACTGTCTGGTCTTGGCCGACTTCGCTCTCGAAGCGCGGCAGGAACGATTCGATCAGCCCTTGGATCGTATACGGGCTGATGATCTCGTCGGTGGGAACAGTCACTTCATAGAGGATGCTGCGGCGTGTGCCCGCGGGGATCTTCTCGGTAAAGATCCAGGTGTTGGCAGACTGCTTGAACGCGGCGCTGGTGCCGCTCTCCAGGGGCTTCACCTCCCAGCGTTCGGGCAGCTTTTCCGTGAGCGTCAGCCCGAAGAGATCTTTTTCGGCCCGCACTTCGACGCGCACGCGGAAGATGTTGCCCCCCGGCGCGCGCAGATAGACTTGATAGAACGGCAGCGGCGTCAGGATCGCGCGCGTCGCCGCGCCGCCGACTGACACATCTTCGGGAAGGGCCCGGTCTACTGGTACATTCGCCAAGTGATGCGCTACGATCTGCTTCAGAGACTCTCGATCGAGCGGGGCGTCGCACGTCCCCGGCACGGGCGTGTCCTCTTGCCAGAACGCGACCGCCCGCTGCATCTGGTCGAACGTGATCTCCTCAGACATCCGCAGGTCAATAGTGTTTGTGGCCGTGTCCAAGTGCGCGATCGCCACAGGCGCGGGCAAGCACGTCACAATAGAGACGCGTGAGAAGGGCTCGTTGGTCTCGCCCAACACTGGGATCTCTTTGATATCGGGCACGGTGCTGGAGATCCTTCCCACGATATCAAAATCTTGGGGCAGTGGCCCGCCGATCAATTGGTCGGTCTTGGGGATGGTGACGTCGTAGACGATGCGGCGGGTCTCGCCACTGCGCACGATCGTGGGGAAGATCCACTGGGTCGTAGCGGCCTTGAAGGTCGCTCCCGCGCTGTCGATGGGGGTGACCTCCCAGTTCGCCGGGAGATCTTCGTCGAGCCCAAGGCCACTCATAGATGTTCTGACGCTGATCGTGACCGTCACGCGGAAGGTCGTCCCCGGCGCGGCATGGGTCGTGGAGAGGGTGCGCGTGGCGAACGCAATCTCCTTCTCAACCGTGATGGTCTTCGTGATCTGGCCGATAGCTCCCTTGTCATCAGTGACTCTGAGGGTCACTTTCACTTCCCCAATCTGGGTGAACGTCCACTGGACGGTGGGTTTATCAGTAGAGATTTCAAAGACACCGTCCGAGTTAAAATCCCACTCGTACTTGACGATCTTGCCATCGGCAACGGTGCTCGCACGGGCGTCGAACGTGACCGGGACGTTGACGCTCACGACGGAGGGCGAGTACGTGAAGTCGGCTTTCGGGGGAGCGCGGCGGAAGGCGCTCAGCACCAATGGTTCGACGGGACTGGGCAACTGAAATCGTTCTGGGGAGACGGGGTCTCCGCTGAGTACCTGCCAGCCGTCAATACCTCGGATGAACGTAGGAGTGATGACGATCTCGAACTCATCGGGCAGCCCACTGATCACGACGCCGTCGGCGCGTTCAGGCAGCCAGCGCCAGGTCATCGTGGCCGTGGGAGGGCTGAACTCATACGTATCGGCGGGGTCATCGCGCAGGGCGATCTGCGCGGTAGGGGGGAGCCCATCGAAGCGCAGGGTCGCCTCTCCGCCGCCGACGTTACCCGGCTTGCTCAAGATAATTATTAAGCTCAGATCGCGAGTATTCGCATCGCGATAGAGAAAGACGATCGCTTGGTTGGCGACCTCTAAGCCTGTGTTGGGCTGGTCGTTGGCAAAGCGATAAAAGTCTACGGCCGAGCCCGGCTGACTGAGCGGGGTGATCGGGGTAGAGAACGCTCCTTGACGCGCGAGGAAAAACGAAGTCGTCTGCTCCAGGACTGTCCCTTGACTGGCTCCGGTCACAGCGATCAGGGCAAGAGCTATAAGCCCACAGAGAGATTGTCGCACGACACGCATCGTGGCCTCCTTCTGTATCATACCTGCCTCAGTATAGCGTGCGATCCCTCCTGAGACAGTGATTCAAATTACCCACTCCGTCCGCTGGCCTCTCGACTGAGCATAGCACAGCTTGCGTTGGGCTGCAAGCGGGCGTAATGGCGATTACAGTCTAGGAAAGTTTGCTGGGGCTTTCGAGGTCTGGGGACAGAATCAAAGAGGGCGTTTGTCTTGGGAGTGAGTGCGCTTTGTCCCACAGTGCGGAATTCTACAAGGCGAAGAGTTGGGCCCCATGCCGTGTGACAGGAGGGTCGAGGCTTTGTTCGCGGCAATCTGGCGGGCCAGATTGACGATGGCTTCGGATGAGGCCCAACTCAGCTCTCTCAGTATCGGTGATGGCCACGGCTCCAGTCAATGAGTTTTATCAAGAAGAAACCTGAAGTTCATCAGAATATAGCCGTGCCCCGCAGCCCACTGGCTCAGTGGAGCTCCTGGTACAGATCGAGGTCGCCGTTCTTGGCGATCTGCTTCTCTTCGTAGGGGGCGCCCAAGCGCCGATAAAATTCATCGGCAATATTGTGAAAGACGCCCGTCACGATCGCGATGAGCCAATATCGCAAGCCACCAAACTGCAGTCGGATGACTTTGAGGGCCAGGCGGGTGCACGTATAGTTTAACAGCCCAGCGAATGCCGCATCATAGTTTTGCGCTTTGGCTTGAGCGACGATCTGCTGCGCCAACTGATCGATGAGCGGATCGAGGGGACGGCGGTCTTGGGGAGCGATGTAGGGCATAAGGACCTCCTTGGTAGCGTGTTCGCTCATGATATTGTACAATACACAAATCAGACTATCAGCTAAAGGAGGTTGAAGCGATGATCGTCAAGCTGCCCGACGGACGGATCGTTGAGCACCCTGGCCCAGCGGCTCTGAAGGATGTGCTCGCCACGACGAACAAGGAGCTTCTTGCGACCACCGTCGGCGCCAAGCTTGACGGTGAGATCGTCGACTTTCATCGGGTGCTGCCGGACTCGGCTCAGGTCGAACTCATCCCCTTGGATTCTCCTGAGGGCGTAACGATCTATCGTCATAGCTGCTCGCACATCATGGCCCAAGCGGTGCGCCGGCTCTTCCCCGGGGTCAAATTAGCGATTGGCCCAGCCATCGAAGATGGCTTCTACTACGACTTCGACTACGAGCGCTCCTTCACCCCCGAAGATTTGGAGAAGATCGAAGCGGAGATGAAGAAGATCGTCCAGGAGAACTATCCGTTTGAGCGCTTCGAGGTCTCCAAGGCCCAAGCGCGCGCCATGCTCCAGGACGAGCCGTATAAGCTTGAGCTTTTGGAAGAGATCCCTGAGGAGACGGTCTCGTTCTATCGCGATGGGGATTTTGTTGATCTCTGTCGCGGCCCGCATATGCTGAGCACCGGGCAAGTGAAGCACTTTAAGCTCCTCAGCGTGGCCGGGGCCTACTGGCGCGGCGACGAGAAGAACAAGATGCTCCAGCGCATCTACGGCACGGCGTTTGCCACCAAGGAAGCTTTAGAAAAGCACCTCCAGATGCTCGAGGAGGCTAAGAAGCGCGATCACCGTAAGCTCGGCAGGGAGCTCGAGATCTTCTTCTTTGATGAAGAAGTTGGCCCTGGGCTGCCCCTGTGGCTCCCCAAGGGCGCGATCATCATCGAAGAGCTCGAGAAATTAGCCAAGGAGACCGAAGCCAAAGCTGGGTATCTCCGGGTGCGCACGCCCCATATCTGCAAAGAATCTATGTATCTGCGCAGCGGGCATCTCCCGTACTACCAAGATTCGATGTATCCGCCCATGGAGCTGGAGGGCGTCAAATATTATTTAAAGCCCATGAACTGCCCCCATCATCATAAGATCTTCGCGGCGCAGCCCAGGAGCTATCGCGATCTTCCATTGCGATTAGCTGAGTACGGCACATGCTATCGCTACGAGAAATCGGGGGAGCTCTTCGGGCTGATGCGCGTGCGCAGCCTGCAGATGAACGACGCCCATATCTATTGCACCCTCGAGCAATTCGAAGAAGAGTTTCTTTCGGTCTGCCGCATGTACTTAGAGTACTTTAAGCTCTTTGGCATCGAGAAGTATCTCATGCGCTTTAGCACGCACGACCCCAAAGAGCTGGGCAAGAAATACGTCAACGAGCCCGAGCTGTGGAAACAGACAGAGGAGATGGTGCGCCGGGCGCTCCAGCACGGGGGGATTCAGTACGTCGAGGTCCCTGGCGAGGCCGCGTTCTACGGCCCAAAGATCGATGTGCAAGTGTGGAGCGCTATCGGCAAAGAGTTCACGTTGGCCACAAACCAAGTGGACTTTGCCGTGCCCCGGCGCTTCGGGCTCGTGTACAAGAACGCCCAGGGGCAAGACGAGACCCCCATCTGCATCCATCGGGCGCCGCTGGGCACTCATGAGCGCTTGATCGGCTTCTTGATCGAGCACTATGCGGGGGCGTTTCCGGTGTGGCTCTCCCCCGTGCAAGCGGTCGTCCTCCCCATCACCGATCGCCAGCACGAGTACGCTCAGAAAGTCCTCAAAAGATTGAAGGACGCGAACATCCGCGCAGAGCTGGACGGCAGCAGCCATACCCTCAATTATCGCATCCGGCACCATCAGTCGCAGAAGGTCCCCTATCTCTTGATTGTGGGGGAGCGCGAGGCGGCGAGCGAGCACGTCGCGGTGAGGTTGCGGACGGGCCAAGACCTTGGGCCGCAGCCCCTCTCGGAGGTCATCGCGAGGATCCAAGATCGCATCGCCACGCGATCGCTTGAGCTTTGAGCCTTATCGTAGGGTCAGCTGAATCACGGAGAAGAACGAAGCCAGCGCGGTGAGTATCGTCAAGAGTGCCGAGCCAGCCAGCGCGATTTGTTCCGAGCGTGAGAGCGTCTTCATCTCTATACCCCCTTGGGATATTATGCTAAGCTGAGCATAGCCCAAGGAGGGTGCAGAGTCAGTACTAGCAAAGTGAAAATTTCGTGGAAATGAAAAACCCCTCGCCCACGCGAGGGGTTTTCGCTTGTCCGATGGAGAAGGCGCTTCTTAACGCAATAGTACGAACTTGCTCAAGAGCCGGGTCTGATGCCCATCGGGCCTGGTGATGACGAGCACGTACCAATAGAGCCCGTTTGCTGGGGTGCGCGGCCAGCGCAGCGTCAGGGTCGACCCGGCGCTCTCTTGAGTTATGAGCTGCCGTCCATCGAGGCTGTAGACCGTGACTTTCAGGGAGCAGCCCTGACAGTGCTGCGCGCTCCAGCGCAGCTCGCTGGGCACAAAGCGCACGATGTGTGCGGGGGCTTTCAGCTCGATGAACTCTTGGGGCTTGACGAGCCGGAAGCGCTTGCGGCGGTCGGCGAGCTTGAGCGCCGCGCGCAGCTGCGCAGAGGCCTTGTCAATGCGCGCGATGGCCCCGTTGAGCAGGGCGCGCCACTGCGCGAATGCTAGAAGAAGCTTATCGCGGGCGCTCTGGATCAGCTCCGACGGTGACATTGCCCCGGTGGGGGTGGGCTCGACGGCGAGCGCGCCCATCGTTGAGAGAGCGTCGTCGGCTTCCGCTAAGAGATCGAGCGCATCGTTGATGAGCGCCTCGATCTCGTCGAGCGTATCGCCAGAGTTCTCGGTGAACTCGATCAAGGCGTCTATACTCTTATGGATGCGGTTAGCGCGCTCGGTGCTGATCAGATTCGATTCGACGAAGGCATCTACTTGGAAGCCTACCCCTTCGGCTCGCGCTGCTAACGACTCCATTAAGAAGCGCGTATCGGCGAGGGAGACGAGCAGCTCGTTGAGGGTCTCTTGGGTTTGGGCGATGAGCTGGCGAGCCCGCTCTGACGCGCCAAAGCTGTTGAGCACGTTGAGGGCCAAGCGCAGGTCTTCGAGGGGCTGAGAGAGGCTGAGCGTGCGCCCCTGTTCGATAATATCGCGCTTCATCGCGCCAAGTTCGTCACGCCCTCCAGGGGTGAGCTTCTTGGCCGTGACAGAGAGTGTACACGAGGCGCTGGCGCCTTCGGGGTCTTTGACGGTCAGTTTGACTTCATATGAGCCTTCTTTGTCGGCCTTGAACGACGTCACCGCAGATGTGGGATCGGCGATCACGGCTTGGCTGTCGGCGGGCTTGCTGACGAACGCCCACTGATAAGAGAGAGTCTTGCCTTCGGGGTCAGAGGACCCGGAGCCGTCGAGCTGGACCGTCTGGCCGACGAGCACCTCTGCGGGAACAGTCCCGCAGCTTGCTGTGGGCGGCTGATTGGGCGGTGGCGCTTGAGTGACGATGATCGTCTGTTGGGCGGTCGCTGTGACTCCAGCAGCGTCAGTGACTGTCAATGTGATCGTGATGCTCCCCGGTGCTGTGGGGCAGGTGAAGCTGACTTTGGGCCCTGTGGCATCGGGTGTGCCGTCGCCGTTGAAATCCCACTCGTACTTTGCGATCTGGCCGTCAGGATCGCGTGAACCAGAGCCGTCAAGTGTGATGGTCTGTCCGGTGTTGCACCTATACGGCTCAGTATCAGGCTGGCCGTCGGGGATCGGGCCGGGGTCGGCCACAGGAGGCTCGTTGAGCGTCGCGACGAGTTTCTGTTTGAGGGCGTTCTCCAAATCTGCGAACTTCTTGACTATAATTACGAAGCCGTTCGTATGTCCGGGAGGAAACGGAGGGGCGATCACGCCTGGTTGAGGCCAGGCCAACTGTAAGAGGAATTCTTTAAACTCCGGCTCTTCTTCCACACTGCCGATGCCCTCAGCATCGAGCTGATCAAGCCCGGCTTGGACGGCTTGATCGCGGGCCTCGAGCGTCTGCCGTTTTGCTTCTTCAGGAGGTGAGGGCATATTGGGCTGGCCATCGGAGATGACATTAAAAACTTGGCGGGCCCCAGGGCGCGCTTTGTCTCCTGTGATCATCGTGGCTGCAAGACGGATTCCGGAGACCATTGGTGTGAACCCGCCGCCCTTGGCGATCGCCTTCACTCTAGATGCGATGTCACTGATATTTTGCGCCGTGATGACGGTCATGGGAATCTCTATACGAGCCCCTGGTGTTCTCGTAGAGGGATCCGTGACGTTGCCGGCAAACTGCACCAGTCCAAACTCCACCGTGCCGTTCTGGGGCACGACCGCCGGATCGGAGATCACGTTGGCAATGCCGTCGAGCATGGTGAGGAAATCTTTAGTGGGGATACTCCCTGAGCCGTCCATGATGATCACGAGCTGAGTTGTGATGTTCTGGGCCTTAGGCGAGGCGACAAACAGACAGAGCAACCCCACACTCAAGAGAAGTATTTTCGCGCTTGTGCGAACCATATAAAATCCTCCTTCACGTGCGTCACGCTCACAGAGCATTATAGCACACACAGCCCGCTGAACAATGTAACCGCCATCACGTTGCCCTTAGCATTCGGCGGCCGCTCGCAGCGCTTCGGCCTTATCCGTGCGCTCCCAGGGGACATCTAGGTCGGTGCGTCCCACGTGCCCATACGCTGCTAGGGGTGTGTAGATGGGCCGTCGCAACTTGAACTCTTCGATGATCGCTGCAGGGCGAAAATCGAAGATTTGCTCGATCAGTCGAGCGAGCTCGCTGTCGGGAAGCCCCCCCGTACCAAACGTGTCAATAGTAATGGCTAACGGGCGCGCCTGCCCAATAGCATACGCGACCTGAACCTCGCACTCTGTCGCTAATCCCGCGGCGACGATATTCTTGGCGACGTAGCGAGCGTAGTAGCTCGCGGAGCGATCTACTTTTGTGGGGTCTTTGCCGGAGAAGGCGCCGCCGCCGTGGCTGCCGTAGCCCCCGTAGGTGTCCACCTCGATCTTGCGGCCGGTCATCCCCGTGTCGCCGCAGGGGCCGCCCACTTCGAACCGCCCCGAAGGGTTCACCAAGATAACTGTCTTAGCGTCGAGCCACTGCCCCATCACGGGGCGGATGACGTATTCTGTGAGATCGCGCCGGATCTGCTCTTGTGAGACGTCGCCGTCGTGCTGTGCCGAGAGCACCACGGTGTGCGCGCGCACGGGATGGCCCTTCTCGTCGTACTCGATCGTCACTTGGGACTTGCCGTCGGGGCGCAGATAGCTCAAGATCTTTTTGCGGCGCAGTTCTGCAAGCTTGCGCACTAGCTGATGGGCCAGCATAATGGGGAGCGGCATCAGCTCAGGAGTCTCCTTGCAGGCGTAGCCGTACATGATCCCTTGGTCGCCTGCGCCGATAGCATCGTAGGGATCTTGTGAAGAGCTCTTTATCACAGCTTGGGCGATGTCGGGCGATTGCTCGTGAATGGAGACGAGCACCCCACAGTGGTCAGCGTCGAAGCCGTACTCGGGCTTGTCGTAGCCGATCTTTCGGATAGTTTCTCGGACGATCTTGGCGTAGTCTACTCGTGCTGTAGTAGTGATCTCCCCGGCGATCAAGACCAAGCCATTCGTGGCGAACGTCTCGCAGGCGACGCGAGCGTAGGGATCTTGGGCGAGCACAGCGTCGAGGATCGCATCAGAGATCTGATCGCACATCTTATCGGGGTGGCCCTCGGCTACGGACTCAGAAGTAAAAAG
>JAPWVB010000091.1 GCA_028275205.1 Candidatus Acetothermia bacterium | reverse complement strand
CGAGAAGCTCACCTTCCGCTCGCAGTTCATGGTGCATGTGGATAGCACCCTCAAGGCCCTCAAGGACGACAACCAAGATCCCAAGGACGACTTGGTCGGCTTAGTGAGGTCTGGAGCACTCGTTAGGTTCAGCTACGGCGGCAGCTCCACGTCCACGTCGGGATTTCTCTTCCCGTGCAAGACCCTCAAAGACCTGGGGATCCTCCCGGGAGACTATAAGAACTTCAAGACGATCCGCGCGGCCAATCACTTGGCCTCGGCGATCGCAGTCTACAAGAAGGACGTAGATGTTGGCGCGGGCTTCGACGACGTGCGCGAGAGCCTCAACACCGAGCAGACAAAGAAAGAGCTTGGCTGGAAGCCCGGCGACCCCGAACCCAGCACTAAAGTGAGAGTCATCGGCTACAGCGACGACATCCCCAACGACGGGGTCGTGGCTATCAAAGCGCTCGATGCCAAGCTGCGCGAGACGATCAAGCAAGCATTTGTCGAGATCATGAAGACCGAAGAGGGCAAAAAGTTCGGCAAGGACGCGCTCGATGCCACCGATTTCGTCCCCGTCCCCGAGGGCTATGACATGCTCAAGGCCCTCGAAGCGGTGCGCGTCGTCGCCAAGGAGATCCAGCCCAATCTTGCCAAGTGCGAGAATCAGTAGTCAATACTTTAGGGGGCGAGGGAGGGCATCTCTCTTGCCCCCTAAGCTTCTTTTTTCTATATTAAAGAGACATGGCAGCGCCCATCTTGCGCGTGCGCAACCTCACGGTGATCTATCCAGGGGTGCGCCCGGTCAAGGCCCTCGATAACGTGAGTTTGGATGTCTACCCTGGGGAATTTGTGGTTGTGGCGGGCGTCTCAGGGTCGGGGAAGTCCACGCTCCTGCGGGCGATCAATCGCTTAGCGGAGAACGATCACGCTCGCATCGAAGGGGAGATCTACTTCGATGGCCTTGATGTGTTGCGGGCCTCGCGGCGGCAGTTGCGCGAGATCCGCTCACAGATCGGCTTTATCTTTCAAGAGTATAATGTCGTGGAGCGGCTCTCGGTCTTGACGAACACCCTTGTGGGCTCGCTGGCGCATGTAGGGTTCTGGCCATCTTTGGTGGGGAAGTTCCCATCGTATCAGATTGAGCGGGCCCATCAGGCGCTCGAGCGTGTCGGGATTCCTCAGCCGCGGCACTTCGATCGGGCGGCGCGCTTGTCGGGAGGGCAGAAGCAACGCGTGGGGATCGCCCGATCGCTGCTCCAGAGGCCAAAGCTCATCTTGGCTGACGAGCCCGTGGCTTCGCTCGATCCCATCACCGCCAACGTCGTCATGAACATCTTCAAAAAGATTAACGAAGAAGAGGGGATCACGACCATCGTCAACTTGCACGACCCCGTCCTGACGTTCAAATACGGCCGGCGGATCATCGGGCTCAAGCACGGGCGCATTATCTACGATAAACCCATCACCGCGATCAACCGCGAAACTTTTGAAGAAGACATCTATGGCACTGTGGAGGAGTAGAGACACGGCATACCGTGTCTCTACCGCAGGGGTTTGGCTGAGGCGGCTGGGGGTTGGGAGCGGGCTCGCTCTGCTGGCGGCGCTCTATGGGTGGGCTCTGCAAGGCGTCGAGTTCGATCTCTTCTCTATCTTCAAATACGGGGGCAAGTTCTTTGAGCTTTTGGGGCGGATGTATCCCCCGGATTTTTCTGCGCTCCCGCAGCTCGTGCGACCTCTCCTGCAGACCCTGCAGATGGCTACGTTGGGGACGTTCTTCGGGGCGCTCATGGCGCTGCCCTTGGTCGTCTTCGGGTCGCAGCTTGTCGTGCGCACCACCTTGATCTATTGGCCCGTGCGCGCCCTGATGAACGTCTTGCGCACCATTCCCGATCTGCTCTATGCGGTCTTGTTCGTAGCGGCTATGGGATTTGGGCCAGCTGCGGGCGTAGGGGCGCTCTCGTTCTTCGCGTGCGCGATCATCGCCAAGCTCACCTCGGAGTCCGCAGATAATATCAATCCCAAGCCTATCGAGGCTGTGGAGGCTGTGGGCGCGGGCAAGCTCCACGTCATCCGCTATGCGGTGCTGCCCCAGCTCTTCCCCGCGTTCATTGATCACGTCATCTATGTCTTTGAGCTCAACGTGCGTGTCTCTGCAGTGATGGGCTATGTGGGGGCCGGGGGCATGGGGATGCAGCTGACAACAGCGATGGAGTGGCGCAATTACCCTCAAGTGCTGACCATTGCGCTCTTGATCTTCGCGCTGGTCATCGTGATTGATCTTGTCGCCAATCGCATCCGGGATGCGCTCGTGCATGGGATCGGCTTACCCGGTCCGCTGCGCCTGCTGGGGGTTGGGGCTGTTGTGGCGTTGATCGTGTGGTCGTTTGTCTCGCTTGAAGTCGATTTCGCGCGGCTTGCTCGCGGGGTCGAGTACTTTCGCAATCTCGTATGGGCGATCGTGACCGATCCCGCTACGGAGTATTTTTCTTTAGCGGTGCAGCGCATGGTGCAGTCGGTCCAGATCGCCCTCATCGGCACGACGATCAGCTTTGTGTTATCGTTCCCTTTGGGGTTTTTGGCGGCGCGGCGCCATGCAGGGATGCCCCAATCTGTAGCGATCGGCATGAAGCAGATTCCCAATATCATTCGGGCGTTTCCTGAATTGATCTTGGCGATCTTCTTCATTGCGACATTTGGGCCGGGGCCCCTGCCAGGGGTGCTGGCTATCGCCATTCACTCGGTGGGGATGCTGGGGAAGTTCAACGCCGAGATCGTCGAAAAGATCCGCAAGGAGCCCGTCGAAGCTTTACAAGCGACGGGGGCATCGCGGCTGCAGGTCTTCCGCTATGCGGTGCTTCCCCAGGTGCTCCCGGAGTTCTTGGCGCTCTTTCTCTATAGATTTGAGATCAACGTGCGCGCGGCGTCGGTCCTGGGGATCGTGGGGGCAGGGGGGATCGGCTCGCTCATCAATGAAGCACAATCGTATCGGGCGTGGGATATTGTAGGGATCTGCTTAGTCGTGATCATCCCCACGGTGATGGCTATTGACTTTGTGAGCGCGCGCATCCGCCGCAAGCTCATCGAGGGCTGATCAGCGAATCTCGATGCGCCCGTTCACCGTGCTCGCCCTGATGGTGATGGTCGTGAGGGCGCTCTCGAAGTTGCTCGTCGTGCCCTCGACGCGGCGGCGCTCTTGCTGCTGGAAGATAAAATTGGGGATCTGGACCCTCACGCGGTCGGTTGTGCTCTGGGCTGAGATCGCGTAGCCCACCGAGGGGTCATCGGGGACGTCGAGCTCGATCGAGCCGTTGAAGGTGCTCAGCTCGTAGCGCCCCGTGACGCGCCCGAGGATGAGATCAATCGAACCGTTGGTTGTTGAGATCGTCGCTTGGCTGGCCGAGAGCTGCCCGCTGATGGAGCCGTTGGTCGTCTGGAGTTTGGCGTTCTGTGCCGTGAGCGTGTTGAGCTTGATGCGCCCGTTCATTGCGTTGAGATTCGCGACGGCAGCGTTGATCTCTTGGACGCTGATCGCGCCGTTGAGCGAGCTGGCGTTCAGCTCATAGACGCGCCCGCGCGGCAGCCAGAGCTGCACGTCCGTCTCCAGCGAGCTGAACGGCCCCAGTGACTGTCGTGGGGCGCGAAAGCTGATCCCCGTTGGGGATAAGTGCAGCGCTTGAATCGCGCTCTCGATGAGCTGTTGGGATTCGGCAAAGTCCCACGAGCGAGCGCGCGCCGTGAGAGTGATCTGAACGTTTTCGCGCTCCCAGGTCTGCACGGTGATATCTCCGTTTTGGATGTCAAGGGTGATTTTGAGCGTTTGAGCGTCCCCGACAGACTCTTCAAACGAGACGGTCTTCGAGACGCTGAATGGGCTAGGGAAGCCCACGGACGCTGTGAGTATCAACCCCAAGGCGAGCGCCCCCACGACCAGGGCGACAAGATGAATGAGCTCATCCACGAGCAGCGAGCGCGACCACAGCGCCAGCACAAAGCATATTAAGAGCACAATCCCTCCAGCGATGACCAAGTCCGCGCGCTCGATGGGTGCGAATGCCTTCCAGTCTATATACTGCAGCGCGAGCACCAAGACCCCGATAAAGATGAAAAGCTCGCCCCAGCGCACCGATCTCGATCTCATGAGGGACCTCCTTGCTGGGTGTCGGGGGGCTTTGGCCATGATTTCGCCAAACCCGAGATCAAGAGCGCGACGCCCAAGATAATCAAAATTCCGGGCAAGACGAGGCGCCATGAGAGCTCAAACCACCCCAGGAGCGCCAAGCGCCACGCGATTC
>JAPWVB010000090.1 GCA_028275205.1 Candidatus Acetothermia bacterium | reverse complement strand
CCATCCGCACCGCCCGCGCCCTGATAGATTCTGAGTGCTGCCCGATCTTCGGGATCTGTCTGGGCCATCAAATTCTGGGGTTGGCCCTGGGAGCGCGCGTGTATAAATTGAAGTTCGGCCATCGCGGGGCCAACCAGCCCATCAAAAATCTCTTGACAAACAGAGTCGAGATCACTTCACATAATCACGGGTTCGCCCTCGCAGACCTGCCCGACGACCTGGAGCTGACTCATATCAATCTCAACGACGGCTCGATCGAGGGCTTTCGCCATAAAAAACTTCCTGTCTTTGCGGTGCAGTATCATCCCGAAGCCTCGCCGGGGCCGCACGACGCGCTCTCGCTCTTCGATCAGTTCTTCGATCTGATCAAAAGTTCACGGACATGCCCAAGCGCACGGATCTGAAAAAAATTTTCGTGATCGGTTCCGGGCCGATCGTCATCGGCCAAGCGGGGGAGTTCGATTATTCGGGCACTCAAGCGTGCAAAGCGCTGCGTGAAGAGGGCTACGAAGTCATCTTGGTGAATAACAACCCGGCGACGATCATGACCGATCCGCAGAGCGCCTCGCGCGTCTATGTGGAGCCGCTCGTCCCGGAGATGGTAGAGAAGATCATCGCGCGGGAGCGCCCGGATGCGCTCTTGCCCACCGTGGGCGGCCAGACGGCCCTGAACGTAGCGATGGAGCTCGCGCGATCGGGGATTTTAGAGCGATACGGCGTCGAGCTGATCGGCGCGTCCGAGCGCGCCATCGAGATCGCCGAAGACAGACTGCTGTTCAAAGAGACGATGGAGCGGGCAGGGCTGCCCGTGCCCAAGGGGGGGCTTGCCCGATCGCTCAGCGAAGCCCTCAAGATCGCAAGAGATCTGAATTACCCAATCTTGGTGCGGCCGTCGTTCACCCTGGGAGGCGAGGGCAGCGGCGTCGCCCGCTCAGAAGATGAGCTGAGCGCGGTCGTGCAGCGCGGACTGGAGCTCAGCCCCGTGCACGAGGTCTTGGTCGAAGAGTCGGTCATGGGCTGGAAGGAATTTGAACTCGAAGTGATGCGCGACCGCAACGACAACGTCGTGATTATCTGCTCTATCGAAAACTTTGACCCGATGGGCATCCACACGGGCGACTCGATCACCGTTGCGCCGGCACAGACGCTCACAGACAAAGAGTACCAACAGATGCGCGACTGGGCGATCAGGGTCATTCGCGCCGTGGGTGTGGAGACCGGGGGCAGCAACATTCAGTTTGCCGTCAATCCCCACGATGGGAAGATGCTCGTGATCGAGATGAATCCGCGCGTCAGTCGCAGCTCGGCGCTCGCGTCCAAAGCCACGGGATTCCCCATCGCCAAGATCGCGGCCAAGCTCGCCGTGGGCTATACGCTCGATGAGCTGCCCAACGATATCACGAAGAAGACCCCAGCGAGCTTCGAGCCCACGCTCGACTATGTCGTCGTGAAGATTCCGCGATGGGATTTCGAGAAGTTCCCAGGGGCCGACACCACGCTCACTACGCAGATGCGCTCAGTGGGCGAGGTGATGGCCCTGGGGCGGACGTTCAAAGAAGCCCTTCAAAAAGCGATCCGTTCTCTGGAGATCGGGCGGATGGGCTTGGGAGGAGCAGATGAGAATCTTTTGCTCTCTGCGGAGCTTCTGCGAAGCGCCCTTGAGCGTCCCAGCCCCCAGAGAATTTTCTCAATCTATCAAGCGTTGCTCGCCGGGGTTTCTGTTGAAGACCTAGCGCGTTGGACGGGGATAGACCCGTGGTTCTTATATCAGCTCGAAGAGATCGTGCTCTTGGAGAGGCGCGTTCGCAGCTATGATCTAGCGAGCTTGCCCGCGGAGGTGCTGTGGCAGGCCAAGCGTTTTGGCTTCTCGGATGCAACGTTGGCGAAGATTCTTAAGACCTCCGAACGAGCCGTGCGCGCACGGCGTATCCAGCTGGGGATGCGCCCGGTCTATAAGAGAGTCGACACATGTGCTGCGGAGTTCGAGGCCCAGACGCCCTATCTTTACTCGACCTACGAAGCCGATGAGTGCGAAGCCGCGCCCACTCAAAGAAAGAAAGTACTCGTGCTCGGTGGGGGGCCCTATCGCATTGGGCAGGGGATCGAGTTCGATTATTGCTGTTGCCATGCGGCGTTCGCCCTACGCGAGCTCGGCTTTGAGACGATCATGATCAACTGTAACCCGGAGACCGTCTCGACAGATTACGACACTTCAGACCGACTGTACTTTGAACCCCTCACCCTCGAAGACGTTCTCAATATCATCGAGATCGAGAGACCCCACGGGGTGATCGTGCAATTTGGGGGCCAGACGCCTCTGAAGCTGGCGCTCCCGCTCGCAGAACACGGCGTGCCCATCTGGGGCACAAGCCCTGAGAGTATAGATTTGGCCGAAGACCGCAAGAAATTCAATCTCGTCCTTGACGAGCTACACGTGAAGCATCCCCGAGGGGGCATGGCGCGCTCGCGCGAGGAAGCCCTTACAGTAGCCCGTGAGCTGGGATTTCCCGTGCTGGTGCGCCCCAGCTACGTGCTGGGCGGGCGCGCTATGGCCATCTGCTACGACCAGAGCGATCTTGAGCACTATATCGCCGAAGCCGTGCGCGTCTCGCCAGAGCATCCCATTCTCATAGATGAGTTCCTCCAAGACGCGATCGAAGTAGACGTGGATGCCGTCGCCGACGGCACCGACTGTGTGATCGGCGGGATCATGGAGCACATCGAGCGCGCGGGGATTCATTCGGGCGATAGCTGTTGCGTCCTGCCGCCGTTTACGCTCAGCGCAGAGATCATTGAAGAGATTCGCGCCGTCACGAAGAAGCTCGCGCAGCGCCTGCGCGTGGTGGGCTTGATGAATATTCAGTTTGCCGTGCAGAAGGGGACTCTGTATGTCTTAGAGGTCAACCCGCGGGCGTCGCGCACCGTGCCGTTTGTGAGCAAAGCCACGGGGGTGCCGTTGGCGAAGCTCGCCGCCAAGGTGATGGCCGGAATGATGTTGAGGGAGCTGGGGCTGCGCTCCGAGCCCACCGTAAAGAACTTCCACGTCAAGGCTCCGGTCTTTCCGTTCGATAGATTCTTCGTAGACCCGATCTTGGGCCCGGAGATGAAGAGCATCGGCGAAGTGATGGGCTCCGGGCGCACTCTTGGTGAAGCGTTCGCCAAGACTCAGATGAGCCTCAAGAGCCGGCTCCCCACGGCAGGGCGCGTCTTTGTGAGCGTCAACGATCGTGATAAAGAGTTCATCGTCCCTCTCGCGCGCGCGTTGGTAGAGCTTGGCTTTGAGATCATCGCCACGCGCGGCACGGCGGAGCGTTTGCACCGCGAGGGCCTCCCTGTGCAGATCATCAACAAGATAAGCGAGGGGCATCCTCACATCGGCGATGCTCTCCGTGCTGGGGAGATCGCGCTCGTCATCAACACGCCGCGGGGCAAGCGCGCTCATCATGACGAAGCCGCCATGCGGATCGAAGCCGTGAAGCATCGGGTGCCGTATGTGACGACCATTGAGGGAGCCCGCGCGGTCGTAGAAGCCATTCGAGCATTGAGGGAAGACCCCTCCCCCCGTCCCCTCCCTGGCGCGGAGAGGGGAGCCTCCCTCTAGCCCTCTCCGCTTGCGGAGAGGGAAGGGTGAGGTAGAAGGGGCTGGGGGAGAGGTCACCGTAAACTCTGGAGATACGCGACCAAGGCTCGCAGATCGTCCTCCGAGAGGTGCCCAAAGCGCGGCATGGGCCAAGGAGTCCCCTCCGTCGGCTCGATAACGTAGACCGAGAGCGGGTCTTTGAGATGCTGCAAGTGCCACTCGTCGGTGCGTCCGTGGGCGCCCGCTTTTGTCAGATTGGGCCCGATGGGCCCGCCGCTCTTCCCAATCATGTGACAGCCTACGCACCCTTGGCTTGTAAAGAGCGCTTTCCCGCGCTCGACTTGGTCTTGGGTGAAGCGCTCGGCAATGACAATATTCGGCTCCTCGGCGGGCTCGCGCTGTGGGGTAAACGTCTTGATATACGCGACGAGCGCGTCCAGCTCTTCTGTGGGGAGATATGCGAACGAGTTCATCTTGCTGCCGGGGACGAGCTTGTGCGGTTCAATATAGTGTTCGCGAAGCCATCTTTCATCGCGGCGCATCCCGACGTTGCTCAAGCTTGGCCCCACGGGGAAGCCCACCAATGGCCCGCCCGGCTCCAAGCGCGCCAAGTGACACGACGTACATCCTGCGGACTGAAAGACGAGCTTACCGCGCTCTATCACAGAGAGATCGTCTAAAGGCGATCTCTTCTGTACGGAAGTGTTTTGGCCCGAAGGCGCGTACCAGAAGCT
>JAPWVB010000089.1 GCA_028275205.1 Candidatus Acetothermia bacterium | reverse complement strand
CTCCGCTCGGCTCCACCACGCTCACCAATCTTGTCTTCTCTTAGCAAGTCGTGTATACTCTCAATGCGGTGGCTTCCAGCTTGAGGGTCGGCGGGAGGAGCCCATGCGTTCCTACGGTCTATACATCGGAGGCCAATGGCACGAGACACCCTCACGCTATGAAGTCCGCAACCCCGCTACCCAAGAACCCATCGCAGAATGCGCCGCTGCTACTGAAGCTGATATAGACCGTGCGGTGCGCGCCGCTGCCCAAGCCTTCCCTGACTGGGCTGCTCGCTCCTACGAAGAACGCGGAGAATTCTTAAGAGCTATCGCCAACGCCCTCAAGGAACGATTCGACGAGCTCGCTCTTCTAGAGTGCCAAGAGACTGGTCGCCCCATCAAAGAGATCCAAGCCCATGACATCCCCGCGACTATTAGTCTCTTCGAATATTTCGCCGGGATCGGCCCGGCAACTATGGGCGAGACCATCCCCGTCCCCGGCGAATATCTCACGTACACACGACGCGAGCCCTTAGGCGTCGTCGCCGCGATCACGCCCTGGAATTTCCCACTATGGCTCGCAGCGCTCAAGATCGCCCCGGCGCTCGCCGCTGGAAACACTGTTGTCATCAAGCCCGCACCGACGACCCCGCTCACAACTTTGGAACTAGCTAGAATCACCGAAGCCGTGGGACTGCCGCCAGGCGTTTACAACGTGCTCACTGACCCAACCCCGGCGACCGTGGGCAGCGCCCTTTGCGCCCATCCGTCAGTGAATAAGATCGCATTTACGGGCTCGACAGCGACGGGCGCAAAGATTATGCAGCTTGCTGCTCCGAACATCACACGGGTCTCACTAGAACTTGGGGGCAAAGCCCCGTTTATCGTCTTTGCAGATTGCGACTTCGATAGAACTCTCGCCCACGCGCTCCTCGCGAACTTCTTCGCCCAGGGGCAGATGTGCACCGCTGGGGCGAGGCTACTCATCGAGCGCCCGATCTATCAGAAATTTTTAGATGCGTTCGTGGAGCGCGCCTCTAAACTGAAGATCGGCGATCCCAGCGACCCCATGACCGAGTTTGGGACGCTCCATTCCCAAGCGCAGCTGGACAAAGTGAAGCACTACGTGAAGCTCGCCCACGAGCAAGGGGCGCGCTTGGTCTTGGGCGGCAAGCAGCCCACGGGAAGCGAGTTTGCGCGTGGCTTCTTCTTCGAGCCCACAGTCTTCAGTGGCGTCCAGCCAACGATGACCCTCGCGTGCGAGGAAGTCTTTGGCCCCGTCGTGGGAGTGATGACCTTCGAGGGCGAAGACGAGGCTGTGAAGATCGCTAACTCTGTGGAGTACGGCTTAGCCGCGGGGATCTTCACGCAAGACATCAGTAAAGCGTTACGGATGGCGCATCGGGTCAAAGCGGGGCGCACCTGGGTCAACTGTTACAATATGCATCCGGCGGCGGTGCCCTACGGAGGTTTTAAGAAGAGCGGCTTTGGGCGCGAAGCGGGGCTGCAGTGCTTGCTCGATCTGTATACTGAAATTAAGAGCGTGCAGATTGACATCAGCCCGGACTTCTTCGATTGGTTCATGTGACCAGGCTTCGCCTGGACCGTACACCTTCGAAGCTTGTCCAAACGGGGTCTGGCTTAGAAAGGAAGCGCTCTATGCAAAAGGCTTTCTTCAGCTTCGAGCTGCCCACGAGAATTCTCTTTGGCGTTGGGGCTCTGGGCAATCTGCGTTTGGAGTGTGACACCCACGGGTGGAAGTCCGCACTAATCGTTACTGACCAAGGGGTGCGCCAAGCGGGGCTGCTAGAACGATTGACAGCGCAGCTTGAGGGCCTTGACTACGCCGTCTATGACAGAATCCTCCCCAATCCCACAGTAGAGTGCATCGAGGGAGCTGTAGCCCTGGCTCACGGGCGCGATGTGCTCATCGCTATTGGCGGCGGCAGCGTCATTGATAGCGCAAAAGCTCTCAATGCCGTCAAGACCCACGGCGGCTCAGTGTTGAACTATGAGGGCAACGATGCCGTGCCTGGCCCCTGTGGTCCGCTCGTCGCTATCCCCACAACAGCCGGAACAGGGAGCGAAGTGACGTTCATCGCTATGGTCACTGTGCCGGAGCGCAAACAGAAACTCCCCTTGGTCAGCCGATATTTGGCTCCCACGCTCGCTATTGTTGACCCTGAACTCACAAGGACACTGCCGCCCAGGGTCACGGCACACACTGGGCTGGACGCACTCACCCACGCTATTGAAACCCTCGTCTCGATCTCCGCGCAGCCCATCAGCGATCTCTTAGCTCTGAAAGCGATTAAGCTCATCGCTGAAAATTTGCCCCGCGCGGTCAAGGACGGCGCAGACATGGAGGCGCGGGCGAGCCTCTCGTATGCTGCGCTGATCGCAGGGATCGCGTTCAACAACGGCTGGGTGGGGCTGGCGCACGCGATAGCCCACGCTTTGGGCGGGCTGTATGATCTGCCGCACGGGCTGTGCTGTGCTTTGGCTCTGCCAGCGACGATGGAGTTCAATCTCGACTCTTGTCCAGAGAAATATGAGCAGATTGCGCAAGCGTTAGGAGCTGCTTCGGCGCAAGAGGGGATCGCGCGCATGCGGGAGCTGATGCGAGCAGTCGGCGTCCCCATGCGCTTGCGAGACGTAGGGGTGCAAGAGAGCGATTTAGACAAGATAGTTGAGCTAGCCCTGGCGGACGGCTCGGTGCTCTTCAATCCGCGCCAGCCCAGCGCTGCGGAGCTGAGAGAGTTGGTGCAGAAGATCTTTTGAAGGAGGTGCCTATGGGCTTCCCCTATCAAGACCCGCAGCAAGCCAAAGAGTTCATTCTCGGGTTCGCCAACCGGCTCAAGGACGTCAAAGAGATCTACGAGGGCTGGTCAGCCCTGAAGATGCTCATCGGGATTCACATCAAACAGCCCGATATAGACTTTTGGGTGGACGCCCGCGGCGAGGGGATGCAGATCTGCGAGACCCATCCCAGCGGCGAAGAGGACGCTTCGCTCACCTTGACAGCAGAGCTCTTCCATAAGCTCTATACAGGGCAAGAGAACGCGATGCTCGCGTTCACCAAGAGGCTCATCCAGCCCAAGGGCAAAGTGAGCGGGATTATGCAGCTCACCCGCACGATGCCTCAAGCTGTCGAAGCGTATAAGCGCTACCTGGCTGAGAAGGGAGTGAGTGCGTAGCAGTGCGCATCACGGGCGTTACTGTGAAGCTCTTAGAGTATCCGTTGGAGCAGCCCTTCTATCCTGCGTGGCTGCCGGGGTATCCCCAAACGTTCCATAGAGTCAATCTCGTCATTCTCGAAACTGATGAGGGGATCAGGGGGTATTCAGCGGGCTTTGCCTTCGGCCAAGAAGGGCTGAAGCTTGGGGAATTGCTCGCGCCGTTTCTCTTGGGGCGCGATCCGTTCAACGTCGAGGAGATCATAAAAATCTTGCGCTCGGCGACGTTTCTGGGAATGCGACTGTGGTACGTCGAGCCGGCGCTCTGGGATATCATCGGCAAAGCGCTGAACGTCCCGGTCTATAAGCTCTTGGGCGGCTATCAAGAGCGAATCAAAGCTTACGCGAGCACGGGCACCCTCAAAGAGATTGACGAGCGCTTGGAGTATGTCGAACAGATCAGAAAGATGGGCTTTCGCGCGGTGAAGCTGCGCTTTCACAGTCTTGACTGGCGCGAGGATATGAGAGTCGCGCGCGCCGTGCGCGAGCACTTTCCAGATATCGAGCTCATGGTGGACGCGAACATGGGCTGGCGCGTGGCGGGCTTGGGCGAAGCACCCCAGTGGGATTTGGCGACGGCGCAGCGCGTCGCCGAAGAACTCAAGGAGCTGGGCGCGCTTTGGCTGGAGGAGCCTCTCGATAAGAACAATTATCATGGCTATCGGCTGTTGCGACAGAGAGTGGGGATCACGCTTGCCGGCGGGGAGATGAACTCGGATCTCCATGAGTTTCGCGAGCTGATTCTCAATGAGTCTTTAGATATTCTGCAGCCGGACGCGACGCTCTCTGGGGGAATTTTGACGGCGAAAAAAGTCGCAGCGATGGCTGAAGCTTTTGGGCTGCGCCTCGCGCCGCACACATGGACGAGCGGGCTAGGGTTAGCTGCGAATCTTCAAGTAATGGGAGCGTGCCCCAATTGCGAGTGGGCAGAGTTCCCCTATGAGCCGCCGGGGTGGACGCCCCAAGCGCGAGACTTCTTCTTGAAAGAACCCATACAAATTGACCCCGACGGATATATCGTGGTGCCCCGCAAGCCAGGGCTAGGGGTCGAAGTGGACGAGCGCGCCCTAGCCCGCTACGCGAAGGACTGACTTGCACAAGAGACGGTCGAGCGGCTAAGATAAGCACACAGAGTGTCGGAGGAGGACGAGCTATGAGGATAAGTCGTAG
>JAPWVB010000088.1 GCA_028275205.1 Candidatus Acetothermia bacterium | reverse complement strand
ACGGGCATCGTCCAGCTGTGGCACGTCATCGCGCTGGCGTTCCTGCTGGGCACGATCAATGCCTTCGATACCCCAGCGCGCCAGTCTCTCATCCATGAGCTCGTCACCAAAGAAGACCTGATGAACGCCATCGCCCTCAACTCCACAGCGTTCAACAGCACGCGCATCGTCGGCCCGGCCCTCGCCGGGACGCTCCTGGGAGCACTGAGCGCGTGGATCGGCTCTCGGTTCGCCATAGACACCGACACCGCTACACGGGTCGCCGTGGGGGTTTGCTTTGCTATTAACGCCCTATCGTATCTAGCGGTGATCGCGGGCTTGCTGCTCATGGAGCGCCACCCCAATGCCCCGTCTGACAATCACGAATCCGTCTGGAGGAGCCTGTGGGCGGGGCTCGACTACGCCCGCCGCGATAGCCGCGTGCTCGCCCTGCTCAGCCTCCTGGGGGTCTCCAGCATCTTCGGATTTTCATATATGACCCTCATGCCTCTCTACGCTGGGGAGATTCTGAAGGTCGGCCCACAGGGCTACGGGTTCTTGATGGCTGCTGCGGGGCTGGGGGCGCTCTCCGGCGCGCTCATCTTGGCTTCATTAGGAAATTACCAGCGCAAGGGCTTCCTGCTCACGATGGGCAACTTCGTCTTCCCCGTGATGCTCTTGATCTTCGCGCAGTCGAAGATCTTTACGCTCTCATTAGTAGCTCTCGTAGGCTTTGGCTGGGGGCTGATCACCCAGAACGCCTTGACGAACACACTGTTACAAACGATCGTCCCTGGGGAGCTGCGCGGGCGGATTCTCAGCTTATACACCCTTATGTTCATGGGGATGCTGCCGTTTGGGAGCCTACAGATTGGGGCGCTGGCGGAGAAGTTGGGCGCGCCCACGGCCCTCTCGATCGGCGCTTTGATCTGTCTGGGGTTTGGGCTCTTTGTCTGGCGGCGCTGGACGCACGTGCGGGCACTCCCCTAAGGACGCGCATCCATGACCTCCCCTAGGGGACAGGGGACGTTGACCACCACTCATTTTCTGTGTATAAAGCAATACGCTGCGAGAGGGAACAATGACTAATATCTTAGAAGTGCTGGCAAGCGATCGCCCCATTGGCGAGATCGTCGAGGAATTTCAGAGGGAGTTCAATAGAGTCCTGATAGACTTCCTCTCTCAGAAGGCTCTGGAGTCGCGCCTCTTGCCGCCGTTGGCCAGAGAAGTCCTGGCCGGGGAGGATCCTCACAGCTTATTGCGATTCGCGGCGCGTGGGGGCAAGCGCATCCGCCCCTTGCTCTTCTGTTGCGGGTATCTCTCTCTGGGCGGCACTAACGCCCAGGCCATATTAGAAGCTTCAGTGGCCGTCGAGCTCCTGCAGACCGGCCTCATCATCCACGATGACGTGATCGATCGCAGCCTGGAGCGTCGTGCCGGCCCAACGATGCACTTGTTATGGCAGGAGTACTTTCGCCGGCGGGGGTATCGTGCCCGCTACGCCACAGAGATGGAGCATTTTGGGCTCTCCATGGCGCTTTTGATGGGGGATATCGCCTCCGCCTTGGCCTATGAGCAGATTCTGCGTGCCGATTTTCCGATAGAGCACAAGCTCAAAGCCGCCCGTGCTTTCAGCGGTGTGATCTATCGGGTGGCTTTGGGGGAGCTGCTCGACGTTGATCTGGGCCAAAGAGCGCTGGATACGCTCACAGAAGCGGAGATCCTCAAGGTCTATGAGTTGAAGACAGCGGGGTATACGACGGAGGGCCCGCTCCATATAGGGGCGGTCTTGGGGGGAGCGAGCGCGCCGCACTTGGAAGTTCTTAGTGAATACGCAATCCCCTTGGGGATCGCCTTTCAGATCCAGGACGATCTATTGGGGATGTTTGGGAGGCGCTCGGAGATCGGGAAGGACGAGGGCTCCGATCTGTTAGAGGCCAAGCGCACCCCGCTGCTCCTGAAAGTATGGCAGGAGAGTTCTCCGAGCGAACGAGCCCTTCTTGAGATGGCCTTGCAAGACCCAGAGCGGGCGGTACGCGATCTAGGCCAGGTACGCGCCCTGATCGTAAAGACGGGCGCCTTGCGCTACGCCTTGGAGCTTCTAGATCAGAACTTCGCCAAGGTCTATGCGAGCTTGCCCAAGATCGAGGAGAGACTTGGGAGAAGAGCAGCGCGGTTGATGCGTCGCGTCGCTGAATATATTGAGAACCGGAGGGACTATAAGGGGGCACTCGAATCTTATGACGACGATTTCCCTCAGCGCTAGGGAGCTGGCAGCTCAGTTGGATCGCACCCGGATGCCTGTTCATATCGCGATCATTATGGACGGTAACGGCCGCTGGGCCAAGGCCCGCGGGCTCAGCGTCCATCAAGGCCATCAGGCAGGACGCGAAGCCCTCAAACGCACGCTCAAAGCCTGTGTGCAGTTGGGTATTAAGTATCTAACGGTCTACGCGTTTTCTACAGAGAACTGGCGCCGCCCCTCCAGCGAGGTGCGCTTTCTTATGACATTGCTGGAGCGAACGATTGATGAAGAACTTGACGAACTCAAGCGCAACGGGGTTCGCGTGCGCGTCATCGGCCGATTAGAAGAGAAGCTTCCTCAGACGCTCATCGAAAAAGTGAGGCGCGTCATCGAGGAGACGAAGCACAACAAGAAACTGACGTTCACCGTGGCACTCAACTATGGGGGGCGGGCGGAGATCATCGATGCGGTGCGAGCGGTTGCGCGCGAGGCCGCCGCGGGGCGCCTCGACCCTCGGGAGATTACCGAAGAAAACTTCCATAACTTTCTCTATACGAATGGCACGCCCGATCCCGATCTGGTCATCCGCACCGGCGGGGAGATGCGCCTCAGCAACTTTCTGCTCTGGCAGCTCGCCTATGCAGAGTTCGTCTCGACCCCAATCTATTGGCCAGACTTCGACAAGGCGGAGCTCATCAAAGCGATTCTCGAATATCAGCGGCGCGAGCGGCGCTTTGGTGGGCGCAATGAGATGTGCGCTTAGATGTCCAAGTTCGTGATCATGTCGCTGTTCTCTAAGATAAAGTCTCTGCGCGGGCCGACCTCGCTGCCCATGAGCACCTTGAAGAGCTCCTCGGCTTGGAGGGCATCGTTGATCGTCACTTGCTTGAGGATGCGCTTCTCGGGGTTCATGGTCGTCTCCCACAGCTCCTCGGGGTTCATCTCGCCGAGGCCCTTGTAGCGCTTCACCTCGAAATGCCCGTCCTTCCCGTCTTGATTGCGCAGTTGCTGCAGCTCTTCTTCAGAGTAGAGATAGAAGACCTGGCGCCCCCTCTTCACTTGGTAGAGCGGCGGCTTAGCGATATAGACGTGCCCGCGCTCGATGAGCTGGCGGACGTTGCGGAATAAGAACGTGAGCAAGAGCGTCCGGATATGTGCCCCGTCGATGTCCGCATCGCACATCAGAATAATCTTATGATAGCGCAAGCGCTCGATATCGAATTCTTCGCGGATTCCTGTGCCCAGGGCAGTGATGAGCGCGTTGAGCTCTTTGTTGTCTAAGAGCTTATTGAGCGCGGCCTTCTCGACGTTGAGGACTTTGCCGCGCAGGGGGAGAATCGCTTGAAACTCTCTGTTGCGCCCTTGCTTGGCGCTGCCGCCGGCGGAGTCGCCTTCGACTATATAAAGCTCGCACTTGGTCGG
The DNA here is from genome assembly GCA_028275205.1 of Candidatus Acetothermia bacterium. Lineage (GTDB taxonomy): Bacteria > Bipolaricaulota > Bipolaricaulia > RBG-16-55-9 > DRXL01 > JANXCC01. The sequence goes on along the minus strand of JAPWVB010000088.1, from coordinate 762 downwards.
GTCTTTCTCGGCGCAGTCGGCGAGCTTCCCCGGCAGGCTGGTGCTCGCGAGCAGCCCCTTGCGGCGGACGAGCTGTTTGGCTTTCTTGGCAGCTAAGCGGGCCTCTTGGGCGCGGAGCGCTTTTTCCAAGAGTATCCGAGCTGTCCCTGGATTGTTGTTGAAGTAGAGCTCGAGCTGCTCGCGCACAATATTCGAAACGCGCTCTTGCACATCGGGGTTGCCGAGCTTTGTCTTCGTCTGCCCCTCAAATTGGGGGTTGCGCAGCTTCACGGAGACGATGGCCGTCAGGCCCTCACGAATATCTCGTCCATCGAGGTTTTCGGCGTCTTGGGTGATGATCTTCTTCTCGCGGCCGTATTCGTTGAAGACGCGCGTGAGGGCCGTCTTGAAGCCCATGAGGTGTGTGCCGCCCTCTTTGGTGTTGATGATATTGGCAAAGCTGTGGATATTCTCGTCGTACTCGTCGGTGAACTGCATCGCGACTTCGAGAACAAATCCCGAGGCCCCGTTCTCGTCCCTGAAATAGATGACGTCTTCATGGAGGAGCTTGCGCCCTTCGTTCAGCTCTTTCACATAGGCGGCGATGCCACCCTCAAATTGAAAGTGTCTTTGAATCCCAGTCATGCGATTATCTAGATAGATTGAGAGCCCAGGGTTGAGATAGGCGAGCTCTTTGAGCCTGTGGGAGAGCCGGGCAAAGTCATATTTGATCTCGCCGAAGATTTCGCGATCGGGCAGGAAGGTGACGGTCGTGCCCGTATC
>JAPWVB010000087.1 GCA_028275205.1 Candidatus Acetothermia bacterium | reverse complement strand
CGACAAAAAGCACTAAGAAGACGATCAGCGGGCTCAGCTGAAGATTGACCGGCTCAGCCGTCACGTCCAAGAATCGGCTCAGCTCAATGTTCTGCAGCACCTGACGGCTGATCGCATTGAGCGCCAAGACGCCAAACTGCGCCAGACCCGTCAAAATGGCGAGTCTCTGAGTGACCTGGCGTCGCTGAGCGAGAATCAACAGCCACGGCAGCCCCGGCCCTAGCGCCGTCAGCACCGTCAGAATTATCAACGGGCTGGAGAGCATCTGATCACGCACGGGCCAAGTGCTCAGATACCACAAGCCCATCACCGCAAACCAAATCAATCCAACCGTGTAGAGCTTGAGCGCAAAGCCCGCTGTCCATCTCTGATACTCTGCGCTCTCGCGGCGCGCGAAGACCCCAGCATCGAAGACCGTGTACGCCGCCACGGTCGTCAGCGCCAAGCCGAACATCATCAACCAGCGGGGCCACAGCGTGGGATCAGAAGTGTTCAACGCCGTCCCCAGCGGCGCCCCAGCGACACTCGTCTCTTGCCACAGCCTTGGCCACGCGTCCAGATGGGTCATCAAACTAAAGCCGTTGGAGAAGAGAAAGCCAATCACTATGAAAAGAATCGCTGAGACCCAGCCCGCAGCACGCTTGAGGGGCGTCAACTCAGCACCAAGCCCACTCACATAGATATAGACCCCGTAGTACGCGAGCGTCAAGAGAATAATAATCGAGAACCACGGCCAAGCCATCAGGATCGTCGCGGGGTAAAAGACCCTATAATACGCGACTTGGGTGAAGAGCAACGGCACGATCCCAAAGTTGATCCCCAGCGCGATGATCACCGGCATCTGGCGCATCAGCCGCGCCGACCAACGGCGCGCCTCCGCGCTGCCCCAGCGCGCGAGCACCATCGCTACGAGAATCCCAGTGAACCACAAGTGCATCGGGCCCATGTGCAGCGTGAAGCCCAAGACTTTAAACGTCACCAAAAACCAGTAGGGTGCCGGATACCCCAAAGGGCTCGGCGGGCCAATGAGTTCCGTAGGGCTCATAGTCACTTCATCCCTCCTGGGCGCGGCGGCGCGATCGAAACTAAATACTTCGTAAGTAGCTCAGCTTCTTGGGGCGTCCCCGCCCACGGCGGCATGAAGAAGTGAAACTTCTCTGGGTTCTGCACAAGATTCCTGATCATCTCCGGCGTCCAGCCGCGCAATAGCTGCGCAACGGCGGAGTAGCCCTCGGTCGTCGCATGGCACGAGCTGCAATGATACTGAAAGAGCACCTTCCCAAGCTCGCGCTGATCGGGCTCCGGCAAGGCCAAGAGCGTATCTTCGTTGATCTGCCCAGACTGCGTAACGTTGGGATAGCGCGCTCTGACCCAGGCGCTCGTCCATGTGCCCCCTTCTATATAGCCCTTCTCTCGAAGGGTTGCGACTTCTTCGGGCAGAATCTGATTGCCGTAGACGACGTTATAGATAATATACGGCTTGCGCACGGCTTCACGGACGAATTCCCCCGCGCTGAAGACCGTCAACCCCGTGCCAAAGAGCAAGAGCGCAAACCCCGGACTGACCCAGTTCGGATGGCGCAGCGGCCCTAGATAGAGCATCACAAAGACTGCGATCGTGAGCGCAAAGATCAAGACCATAAAGATATTCAATGAGCTGGCTGCAGCGAGGGCGGCTTTGGCTGATTCGGGCAAGAAGATGTACCAGCCGATGCCGCCAAGCGTCACATACGCCGCGCCCACGAGCGCCGGCAATGTCGAGCGCGACGCGATCAGGTCGCGCAGCGGAGCGTCTTTCACGCGGAACGCCGCGTGTAGGTACACATAGAGCGAGCTCAAGAGCAGCGCGCCGCCGGTGCGCGCGATCACCTGCGGGACAAACTGAGGGTTGAAGAAGCCCAGCCAAAAGTTTTTGGCCTCGACCCACGCGCCGGGGTTGAGCATGAATGCCGTGATGCCCGTGATCAAGACCAAGCTCATCCATGCCGAGAATGCATAGATCCAGGCCATCGCTTGGTGGACTTTGGGCTCTAGCCGTCCCCAATAGTAAAAGAAGATGAACGCTGAGACGATCTCCAGCACGAAGAAGACGTACTCCATCGCCCAGCCGAAGACGAACGTGTGAATAAGCGTCTCCGTGGCCAAGGGCGACGCTAAGCCGATCGTCCACCAGATCCCTACGCCCGTGATCGCGCCGTAGACGACCGTGATCAGAATAAAAAACCATGCGTGATCTTTGAGATACGCAAGATACTCTTTGTTATTCGTGCGGTAGGCGTAGCGGGTCTCGACGGCCAAAAAGAGCCCGCCGCCCACAGCATAGTGCGAAACTAAGACGTGTAAGATCGCGATGGCTGCGATCAGCATCGGGGAGGTCAGCAAAGGGACATACCAGGCGGGATAGTGCATCTATCCTCCTTTCGCCAGCAGGCATTATAAACTGAGTACAGCGGCATTTGCAATGATCTATGTCAGTGCTGATGGTTCTGGGGTCAGGTGCGGCGGCGCTTGGGAGAGCGCCACACGGCTAGCCCAAACCCTAGCGTCGAGATGAGTACAATAGCACTTCCCAAGGGAAGATCAAACGCAAACGAGAGCCCCAATCCCGCACCCGCATAGATAACCCCGAAGAGCGCCGCCCAGAAGAAGATCTTCTTCAGATCATAGAAGAACTGAAAGGCTGTCGCCGCAGGGCTCTGCAACAGCACAAAGACGAGCAGGCCTCCTACAAGGCGGAGCGCCAGAGCGATAGTCATCCCCGTCAGAAAGAGAATGAGATAATAGAACGGCCTTGTTGGGACGCCCGACTCCTCTGCAAGCTTTCTGTCAAAGAGCAACGCTTGAAACTCTTTGAAGAAGAGCCAGACTGTAAGAGCTATAGTTCCAGCAAGCCCAAGGAGCCGAAAGAGATCCTCACGGGTCATCGCGAAGAGAGAGCCCCACAGCAGCCCCAACGCTGAGCTGCTCATCGCCGTCCCTGGGGCAAGATAGAGAAAGATCAAGCCGAGGGCCATGGTGAGGGGGAAGAGCACCCCTGTGATGACGTCCGCGGGGAGCTTGGCCCGCTCAGCTATTGGGCCGAGCACCGCGGCAGTCAAGATCGCTCCCACTAATGCGAGGGTCAACGGCTCGATACCCAGGGCAAGCCCTAGCGCCGCTCCAGCAAAAGCCGCATGAGACATCGTAAAGCCCAGAGAACTCAGACGAAGCCGCACCACGAACGTCCCCAGCAGCCCACAGGCTGCGCCCGTCAGCGCAGCCCCGCTCACGAGAGTTATGATCAAGCTCCACGGTAATCCGTACATCGCGTCATTCCCTGTGAGCGAGCGTGAAAGCCCGCACGACGCGCTCGCGCGCCCCATCGTGTCGTATCCGTCCCCCATTGAGTAAGACGACTCGATGACAGCTCTGGGGGATTGCTTCCAGATCATGCAGCACGAGGAGGACCGTCAGCGATCGTTCGCGATGCCAGCGCGTAATGAGCTCAGCGACTTCCTCGCGCGCCGCACAATCGAGATGGCTGAAGGGCTCATCTAGCAGTAAAATTTTCGGTTCTTTCGCGAGGGCCCGCGCGAGCAAGACCTTCTGCTGCTGCCCCCCAGAGAGCTTTCCCAGCGGGCGCTCGGCAAGCTCGGCCAAGCCTAACAGCTCTAAAGCTTCTTGAACTTGCGCATAGTCTTCTGCTGTCGGCCGACGGAAGAGCCCGATCCGCCCATAGCGCCCCATGAGCACGACGTCTCTCACTAATACTGGAGTCGTCTCGTCGAACTGAAACTCTTGGGGAACGTAGCCGATCTGGCTGCGGAGCTGCGTGCCGAATCGCGCGACGTCTTGTCCCAGCACCCGGACTTGCCCGCGCGTGTGGGGCAAAAGCCCATTAATAGTTTCTAAGAGCGTGGTCTTGCCCGCGCCGTTGGGCCCGATGATCGCGACGAACTCTCCAGACTCGATAGTGAGATCTATGTCGCGGATCGCCGGGACGCGCTCGCCCTCGTAGACCGTCGAGACGTTCTTCAGCTCGATTATAGAATCCGCCATGTGAAGAGCTCTTCTTCCGGGGTGCGCTGCACCAGCTGGGCTGCGGCTTCACCATCTAGCTGAGCGAACCTCTCCGGCCATCCTGGGCGGAGCTCGATCGCCACGCTCTTATCGTGAGTGCGAAAGAGGGCTCGCGGCTGGCCTCCGCCCAGTATAGCGATATTGCCCTTGCCCAGCGTGCACCCGGTAGCAACTTGCAGCCCATCGACAAGACAAGAGACCGGGGGTGTGACCCCGGTCTCCGCCGTCACAGTGAGCCCCCTATAGCCGCGCGAGCCGAGCAGCTTGAGAGCCAAAAGCCCCATCTTCACCCCGCAGATAAGATAGGGCCCCAAGTGCCCGTGAAACTCCACAGCCCGCGCGATCAGCGCGTCTCTGTCAATCTCAGCAATATTGATCTCGCGCATCTTCATG
>JAPWVB010000022.1 GCA_028275205.1 Candidatus Acetothermia bacterium | reverse complement strand
TTCGGCTGATCCGTTGCGCGGGGTCGAGACGGTGGCGATCGAGCCCATCGAGAACGTCCCTGACTTTGTCCAAGACGGCGTACTAGGGCAGCTCAGCGTCAAGTTCAAAGATCGTGGGATTCGCATAGATGCGGCCAATCCCGATGCGGTCATTCACATTGACGTGAGCAGATTAGAGCTGACCGAGTCGGGGTTTTATCTAGAGGCTTCGCTGGAGATCAAGAAGAAGACGGGTGAGCGCCGCAGGATGATCTTCACGCTCAGCATTGACCAGAACGGCATCAACGCGCAGTTGCGCCGCGCGTGACTCGTGGCGTCTGACGCGCTTTGTAGGATCGTCGGGCAAGCACACGGCGCATCGCCATCGGCAAGGGCGACGGCTTCATTCGAATTTATTCTTCTACCCCAAAGGGCGCGGGCTCGCCTGGAAAGGTCTAGATGAGCGACGACGCTCGAGGGAGCCACTGACTGCTAAGCTCCTTGCATTATCCAGACTATCTTCACTATAATCAGACCGAGGTGTCCCCTGTATGACTCTAACCAAGATAGTCAGACTCGGCAGAAAAGGCCAGATGGTCTTGCCCAAAGAGGTTCGAGAAGCCCTCAAGCTCAAAGAGGGCGATTCCGTGCTCATCGCTCTCCAAGATGAGGGCCAAGCCATCCTCACCACCCCAAAACGCTACGCCGCGCTCACGCGCGGGTTGCTCCGAGGGACATGGGAGCAGACCAAAGAAGAAATCGAACGCTACATCCAAAGAGAGCGGGCCTCATGGGAAAGCGGCTATTGTGGCTCCCCATAGTGTGATTGCTCGCGAGGCTGCCCGCTTGCGAGCCCACTATAAACTGCGTACCCCAGATGCGCTCGTGCTCGGCACAGCTCTCGTAGAAGAAGCCAAGGCTTTTCTCACCAATGACGCTGATCTGAAGCGGGTTCACAAGGAAGGGCTCGCAATCCTGCTCTTGGAAGACTATCTCTAAACTCGTTATAATAACCCTCACGCATAGATTTTTGGGGAGGACACGATGGGCAGCTTTGATGCGATCGTCTCGCTCTGCAAGCAGCGGGGGTTTGTCTTTCAGTCGTCGGAAATCTATGGGGGCATCGGAGGCTTTTGGGACTACGGGCCCCTGGGCGTCGAGCTGAAGAATAATATTAAGCGCTCGTGGTGGCGCCGCGTCGTCCAGATGCGCGACGACGTCGTCGGGCTCGATGCAGCTATTATTATGAACCCCCAGACGTGGGTCGCCAGCGGCCACGTCGAAGAGTTCACGGATCCATTAGTAGATTGCAAACAGTGCAAGAAACGCTTCCGTGCCGATGCTATCGTGAACAACACCTGCCCCGACTGCGGCGCCGTAGGGCAGTTCACCGACGTGCGCAAATTTAATTTGATGTTCAAGACATACGTCGGCCCGGTGGAGGAGAGCGCCGCGCTCACCTACCTGCGCCCGGAGACCGCCCAGGGGATCTTCGTGAACTTTCAGAACGTCCTGATCGCGATGCGCAAGAAGCTCCCTTTCGGGATCGCCCAGATCGGCAAGGCGTTTCGGAACGAGATCACCCCAGGGGATTTCATCTTCCGAGATCGAGAATTCGAGCAGATGGAGATCGAATACTTTGTCAAGCCCGGCACCGACGAGCAGTGGCACCACCACTGGGTCGAGGAGCGGCTGCGCTGGTACATTGAAGATCTTGGTCTGCGCAAGGAGAGGATTCGCGCGCGCGCCCTGCCCAAGGAAGATCTGGCACACTATTCCAAAGCGACCTTCGAGATCGAGTATGATTTCCCCGGCAAGGGCTGGGCGGAGATCGAAGGGATCGCCAACCGCACCGATTACGATCTGAAGCGCCACTCCCAGTACTCTGGAAAAGATCTGACGTACTTCGATGAAGAGACGAAAGAGCACTATATCCCTTACGTGATCGAGCCCTCCTGTGGGGTGGATCGCATCTTCCTAGCAGTGTTGCTCGATGCGTATCATGAAGAAGAGGTCCGCGGCGAGAAGCGCGTGGTCTTGAAGCTCAAGCCACAGCTGGCTCCTATCAAAGTCGCGGTCTTCCCGCTGTTGCGCAATCGCCCGGAGCTCGTCCGCAAGGCCAAAGAGATCGCTAACGCATTGCGCAAAGACTTTACGGTCTGGTACGACGACACCGCCGCGATCGGGCGCTTGTATCGCCGCCAGGACGAGATCGGCACACCTTACTGCATCACCGTGGACGTGCAGTCTCTGACGGATAACGCCGTCACTATACGAGATCGCGACACCATGCTCCAAGAGCGCGTTCCCATCGAGCGTGTTGCAGCGGTGCTCAAGGAGAAGCTGGCCGAGTGCTAGAGCCCTCTTGCGTTGATGCGCTCTCCGTGCTAAGATCAGGCGAAGGAGTGGAACCGTGAGAGCATATATGACGCTGCGGCGCAGCCTCGTGGGAGTTGGTGTCGTTGTTCTTGTCATCGCGTTAGCGTGGGGGCTCTTAGCCGCACGGGGGCAGCAGCCCAGCTCTTCTGCGCTCTTCGGCCCACTGTTTGAAGCGTATCAACGAATCAAATCGAACTTCTACAGGCCCGAAAACGCCCCCGATGCCCGGCTTCTCAACGGGGCCATCGAGGGCATGGTCAAGACCCTCGGCGATCCCTATAGCCGCTACCTCCCTGCAGAAGAGTACCGGCAATTCAACGAGGGCTTCGAGAAAGAAGTCGTGGAAGAATTTGGCGGGCTGGGGATGCAGATCGAAGTGCGAGACGGAAAGCTCTTGGTAGTCGCGCCGCTGCACGACACCCCGGCAAGCCGTGCGGGCATCGAAGCTGGGGACTGGATCATCGAGATCAACGGGGAATCCACAGAGGGGATCACCCAAGAGCAAGCTGTGAAGAAATTGCGTGGCCCCAAGGGGACTTCCGTCACGCTGAAAGTCCGTCGTGAGGACGGCTCCGAGAGGGTCTTCGAGATCGTGCGTGACATCATTACTATTAAGATCGTCAGCCATAGCGTGCTTGCGGGCGGCCAGGTCGGCTACATCCAAGTCTATACGTTCAATACGATGACCCGCGCCGACGTCGAGAAAGCGCTGAAGGATCTTTTGGGGCGCGGGGTGAAAGGGCTCATCCTAGATCTTCGGAACAACGCCGGTGGACTGCTCACCCAAGCCGTAGACTTAGCAAGTCTATTTATTGATGACGGCCCGGTGCTGAAGGTCCAGAGCCGCAACGGCTCCGAAGTCTACAACTCTCGGGGCAATCGCTACCCCAATCTCCCCTTGGCGGTGCTGGTCAATCGCGGCACGGCCAGCGCCGCGGAGATCGTCGCTGGGGCCATTCGCGACCATCAGATGGGGGTGCTCTTTGGCAAGCGGACGTTTGGCAAGGGCGTCATCCAGACATCGTTTACCCTGAGCGACGGCTCGGCGCTTCTCCTCACTACCGCAGAATATTTCACGCCCAAGGGCCACCGCGTGCACGAGGTGGGCATCACCCCCGATGTCATCGTCGAGAGAGAATCAGATGTCCTGCCCAAGGCCCTCCAGTGGGTCCTTGAGCACCTCGGACGATATTGTCCTTGTCTGCCTCCCGTTCAGTATGATCGCAGTGCGCGGGCTCGTCCATCGCCTGTCCTCATCTGGTTCGAGCCCTAGGGTGCTCCTCGACAGAGTTGATCTCTCCCTGGAGCGCGGCGAAGTCGTCCTGTTAGTGGGGCGCAATGGCTCCGGCAAGACGACCCTCGCTCGCTATCTTGTGGGCTTGCTCCTCCCTACCGAGGGCACCGTCACCGTTGATGGGCTCCGCACGGATCGCGACGTGCGGGAGATCCGTCGTCGTGTGGGGCTGCTCTTCCAAGAGAGCCACGAGCAGCTCATCGCGCAGACGCCTCTGGAGGACGTAGCTTTCGGGCTGGAAAATCTCGCTCTGCCTCCCGAAGAGATCCACAGGCGTTCGTGGGAGGCGCTCGAGCGGGTCGGCTTACACGAGAAAGCTCTCTGCCCGATCGAGTCTCTCACGAGCTCGGAGCGCCAGCGGGTGGCCTTGGCGGGCTTACTCGCGATGGACCCAGCGTATTATATTCTCGACGAGCCGGATCGCACTGCCGACCGTGAGGGCTTGGCGCTTCTGCTTTCGCTTGTGCGCGAGCTGCGCGCACAGAGCAAGGGCGTGCTCATCATCTCGCATAAAGAGTTTTGGAAGGATCATGTCGATCGCGTTGTGCGGATAGAGCAGGGTCGGGTAGTGGCAGATTCCCAGGCTTCGCCTGGACCGTTCGCCGTGCCGCCGGCGACGGCACGACCAGGCTTCGCCTGGACCGTTCATCTTGCCGGCGGCGGCGGCAAGGCGTACAGTCCAGACGAAGTCTGGCGTCTCCAGGCCCGTCACTTGGCCTTCGCTTACAATGCCCTTCCCGCCTTAAAAGATTTTTCGGCTGACGTGACCGCGGGGGAGTTTATCGTCATCAATGGTCCAGAGGGCTCAGGGAAGACGACTCTCGTTGAGCTGCTCGCTGGGCTTGTGCTGCCGACCTCCGGGAGCGTCCTGTGGGACGATACCCCCATTCACACTATGAGAGCCCAGGAGCGGGTGCGCCGCGTGGGCTTAGTCTTCCAGGAGCCATATCAGCAGCTTCTTGGAGAGAGCGTCCAGGAAGAGCTTTTCATGGGGTTGCTCGCCCAGGGGCTCAGCTTAAGCGAGAGTGAAGAGCGAGCGCGATGGGCTTGCGAAGTCGTAGGGCTAGAGTGGGGTCTCGTGCGGGAGCAGCCGTCCCATCAGTTAAGCGTGGGCGAGCAGGCACGGCTAGCGATCGCTGCGGTACTGGCTATCTATCCTAGAGTGCTCATTGTGGACGAGACGCTCTCGGCGCTCGATCCTCCAGGCCAGCGTGAACTGCTCGCACTGCTTCAAGAGCTTCACGCCCAAGGGACAACGGTGCTGTTGGTGACGTCTGAAGATCTTTCCAACGTTGGCACCTGCCTGTGGAGGCTCGAGGGCGGGCGGCTCCTCTACAACGGTCCTCCGGAGGCACTGTGAAGACTTGGAATCGTCTACGTGTGGTGGGAGCGCTCGTGCTTATCTTTTTGGGGGCTATCGTCTTGCTCTTCTACCGCAGCGAGGAGTTCGGCTCTCTGATCGGGATAGCGAGCGTGATCATCGGGCTGGGGTTTCTGTGGCGCTCTTTGAATAAAGAAGAATAAAAAGAGCGGGGCTCGGCCGGTCGCCCGATCGAGCCCCGCTCTCTACCCTCACCCCGTCCCCTCTCCCTCAGAGGGGAGAGGGGCCAGGGGTGAGGGCCTCAAGTCAGTTGTGCGACGCAAAGCCGTAGACCGTCCCAAAACCTACGACCCCTTGGATGCAGACCGTCTTCCCTCCCCCTTGCACGAGGAGCAAGAACGTGCCCAACGAGGTGTAGGGGAGATTCGCGGTGCTGAACGACCCGATGAACCCGAAGGCGATGCTCCCAAGCGAAGTGAATCGCTGGAACGAGAGCGCCGGGCCAAGAGACTGAATCTGCAAGGCGTTGAAGAACCATCCAGCGTCCTTAATCTGCATCACTCCCGCTAGGCTCACGATCGGGGCACCGCTGCCGATGGCGACCGTGAACGGGAACTGCGTGGGCAGGCCCGAACAGGCCGCAGGCATCATGATCGGGAAGGGCCAGGGGAACGGATAGGGGAACGGCCACGGCCCAGGGACGGGCGAGAAGAACCACCCGAAGAAGAACAGCAACAGATCGAACGGCGTGAAGATCGGCGGGCAGGTCACGACGATGATGACCACGATCTGGCCCGTGAAGATGTCAATGAGCACGAAGATCGGGTCTTCGCCGATCGCCGTCAGGTACTTGCCCGCGGGGATGGTGTACCCAGAGACCGTCGCGTTCTGGGTGAGCTGGAGCACCCCAGTGAAGACATACGTATTTTGGATCTGCTGGATGTTGATCTGCTGAGGCGCTGTACTAAGTGGCGCGGCATTCTGGCCCTGAGGGATCTGGGTCGCTTGCGCCTGCGCCAGCGCTTGAGCGAGGCCCGCCGCTTGGAGCTTGGCCATGATCTGCGCCGCCAGCTGAGCGAACTGCGGCGACCCCGGCGTGATCACCTGCTGGACGGTGAACCCAGAGGGCGGCTGGGGTTGGGCTGGAACGCAGTTAGGCGGTGTCCCCACATAGCCCGGCGGGCAGCTTGGTGGCTGCGGCTGCCCAGAAACAACTTGCAGGCTCGCAACGGCCGTGGCAACTTTAGCGGTGGGGACGATCGCCTGGATCGCTTGCTGGATCTGCTGCCCGATAGCTTGTGGGTTGGTGCCCAAAAGCGGGAAATCCCCAGTGCCGCCCTCAAGCTGCGGGATGCGCTCCGTGGACGCGATGATCTGCACGTACTCCGGCCCAAACGGCGGCGAGCAGACCAACCGATAGATCGCTACCCCTGGCAGGGTATGCCAGTTGGTGTCATTGATTTGATTGTTAGGCTCGAAGCGATTGGGCAGGAGGCGCGTGACGTTATTGCCCTGAATGTCGAGAATGTACGCGTAGTACGGAGCTTCGTTCGCGCGGTACTGAATTTCGATGGTCTGCCCAACGGCGCAAACAGGGCGACTGACTTGGATGAACGCTTGGAACTCCGAGGGCTGGATGACGATCCCCAAAGGCGACGGTTGCCCCTGGCTGAAGCTCGGGCTGACGCCCACGAACCCCAGCAGGACAACCCCCAACACGACGAGACTGAGACGCTTCATACGTGATCCTCCTTCTGGAAGGGCTATCCCTTCCAAATTGTGTTCTCGATAGAGTCTGCCCTGCCTAAAGTCATCACCTCCGCCAGCAGGGCGTTGTTCGATCATATATAGTCCGAATCCCTCCTTGAAGTTTCACCCTAGCTATATTAAACTCAATCCATGAATTTTGCCATCATTGGGGCTGGGGGCTGGGGAACGGCGCTGGCGCGGCTCCTCGCCCGCAAGGGCTCCCCCGTGCGCCTGTGGGCGCGACGCCCCCAGTTCGCACGAGAGCTCGATGAGCTGAGGGAGAACAGACAGTATCTTCCTGGGGTCTCCCTCCCCAAAGATCATCTGACGATCACAGCTGATCTTCAGCATGCCGTCGAGGACGCTGATGTTGTGCTCATAGCCGTCCCCTCGTTTGCCGTGCGCGAGATCGCTCAAAGACTGAGATCGTGCGCCCGCCCCCAGGCGTGGATCAATCTCGCTAAGGGATTAGAGAAAAATTCTCTCTTAACGATGTCGGCTGTCTTGCGGCAGGAACTTCAGACAGAAAATATCTTCACGCTCTCCGGCCCCAGCCACGCCGAAGAGGTTGGGCGGGATTTCCCCACGAGCGTCGTCCTGGCCGGGACGGATCTGGCGCTGGGGGAAAGGCTCCAACGCGCCCTGATGACCGAACGATTCCGCGTCTATCTCAGCGACGATCTCTTGGGGGTCGAATACGGGGGTACAGTCAAGAACGTGATCGCGCTCGCGGCGGGGATTCTCGACGGCTTAGGGTACGGGGACAACGCCAAGGGGGCGCTGATCGCTCGTGGGCTTGCGGAGATGGTGCGGCTGGGGGTGAAGCTCGGGGCGCGGCGCGAGACGTTCTTCGGGCTCTCCGGGGTGGGGGATCTTGTAGCGACGTGCACGAGTGAGCATTCGCGGAACCGTCGCGTGGGGTATCGCTTAGGGCGTGGGGAGCCGCTCCAAAAGATCTTAGAGAGTATGACGATGGTCGCCGAGGGCGTCTATGCGACGGCGGCCGTGCGGGAGCTTGCAAGACGGCACGGCGTCGAAGTCCCCATCACCGAGGCCGTCTATGCCGTGCTCTATGAGGGCGCGAGCCCCCTTGATCAGCTCAACGCCCTCATGACCCGTGAGCCCAAACGAGAATTCTATTAAATATTAGAAAGGAGTCGTATGACACTCAAACGAACCCCGCTCTATGAATCTCACCGGCGCTTAGGGGCCAAGCTCGTGGAGTTCGGCGGCTGGGAGATGCCAATTCAGTACACGAGCATCATCGAGGAGCATCAGACCGTGCGAAGCTCCGTGGGGATCTTCGACGTCAGCCACATGGGCGAGATCGAGATCACCGGACCCAATGCCCTCGATCTCGTGCAAAAGCTCATCACCAACGACGCCAGCACCCTGAAAGACTATCAGGTGCTCTACTCGCCCATGTGTTACGAGTCCGGGGGCACGGTAGACGATCTGTTGGTCTATAAGCTGCCCGATCGGTTCTTGCTCGTGGTCAACGCCGCGAATACTGAGAAGGACTTTGCGTGGGTGCAGCAGAACGCCAAGGGCTTCTCAGTCACCGTGAAGAACGTCAGCGCGGACTACGGCCAGATCGCTATTCAGGGGCCGCAGGCCCCTGCGCTGCTTCAGCCGTTCACGGAATGCCCTCTGAAGAATCTGGGGTATTACTGGGCGACGCAGGCGCGGGTGCTTGGCCATACGGTCTTGCTCTCCCGCACGGGCTACACTGGGGAGGACGGGTTTGAGATCTACGCTGAGCCGAAAGTGATTGTCACTCTTTGGGATGAGCTGGTACGGGCGGGGGCCAAACCCATCGGTCTTGGGGCGCGAGATACGTTACGGTTTGAAGCGGGGATGCCCCTCTACGGCCACGAGCTCGACGAGAAGACGACCCCCGTGGAGGCGGGCCTGGGCTGGACAGTCAAAGAGAAAGAGACTAACTATAACGGCAAAAAGATCTTGCTCGCGCAGAAGCGTCAGGGCACGGCCAAGAAGCTGGTCGGGCTGAAGATGCTCGAGCCAGGGGTGCCGCGCCAGGGATACAAGATCTTCGCTGACGGCAGAGAAGTCGGAGCCGTCACCAGCGGGATGTTCGCCCCGACGGTCAATGCGTTCTTAGCGATGGGGTTTGTCTCGTCGGACATCTTGCCGACAGCGCTGATAGAAATCGAGATTCGCGGCCAGCGCAAGAGGGCGCAGCTCACCAAGCTCCCGTTCTATCGAGGCAGCGTGCGACGATGACGATCCTCGACTTGGGTCTGCGAGACTACGAGGAAGCCTGGCGCTTGCAGAAAGAATTCGTCGCCCGCCGACGCGCCGGCGAGATCCCCGATACGGTGATTCTCGTCGAGCATCCCCCGGTCTTCACCATCGGCCGCCAGGCTTCGCCTGGACCGTACATCTTCGCCGGCCAATGGCCGGCGAAGGCGAACAGTCCAGACGAAGTCTGGCGAAGCCTGGTGGTCGTGGAGCGCGGCGGGGGTATAACTTTTCATGGTCCGGGCCAGCTCGTCGGCTACCCCATCGTAGACCTCAGAGGCCGCGGACGCGACATCCATCGCTTCCTGCGCGATCTTGAAGAAGTCCTCATCCGCACTCTGAGGGATTTCTCCCTCGACGCCCAGCGCCGCCCAGGGCTGACCGGCGTCTGGGTCGGCCAAAAAAAGATCGCCTCCATCGGGATCGCCGTGCGGCACTGGGTGAGCTATCACGGGTTTGCCCTCAACGTCTCCGTAGATTTAAGATATTTTCGCATGATCCGCCCCTGCGGCCTCGACGGCACCGTGATGACCTCCATGTCGGAGCTCTTGGGGAGAGAGATCTCTCTTGCCGAAGTGAAGCCCGCTCTGGTGGAGCACTGGGCGGAACTCTTCAGTAGCGAAGATCACGCTCCGAATGTAGCGTCGGCTACTCTGGAGTATTGACTCTCGATCCCACTTTCGGCTAGAATCACAACGTGTACACACGAGCGAAGCTCTTCATAATCTTCGTGATCGCCCTGACAGCGACGGGTGTCGCCCAGACGCCTCAGCTGCTCGTCGAATCCCTCGTAGACCCTCAGGAGATCTTCACCAAGAGCAGCGGGCAGTCCCCCGATTCCGCAGCTATAAAGATTCTGCTGCGCGGTCTCCCCGCCCCAGAACGACCCATAGACGTCGTCTTCTTATTAGATCGCTCGGCCAGCGTCAACCTCTCTACAGTGAAGAAGATCGGCAAGGAGTTTGTGCAGCATCTCCACGAGAATGACCGGATCGCCGTGGTTGGCTTTGCCGAAACCGCTGAGATGCTTCTCCCGCTCTCGCCCGATCGCGCCCAGGTCTATCAGATCATTGACGGAGCCCAGCCGGGCAAGAAGACCGCCCTAGGCGAAGCTTTAGCATTAGCTATTGATGAGCTTGTGAACAATGGCCGCCCCGAAGCATTCCGCGCGATCATCTTGCCCTCGGATGGGAATAGTCTCGTGGGGCGCCTGCCCCTGCCTGAAGCCCAGCGCGCCGGAGAGAATAACATTCCTATCTATGCCCTGGGCCTCAGCGGGGCCGCCAATCGCGTCGCCCTCAGCCAGATCGCCCAGAAGTCCGGGGGAGCGTTCTTTGGAAATTACAATACCCAAGTCTACGAAAGCATTCTGAAAAAACTCGGTCGCCAGGCGGTCGCGCGCTTCGTGCGGCTCACAGTGACGCTGCCCGAACAGATTATTTTTGAAAGTGCGTTTGAACCCGCCCAAGTGCGGCGCGGCGCGAAGGGCGCGACCGTCCTCGAATGGAACCTCCCCGTCGTCGTCGCCGGCGAGACTCGGACTGTCTCGTTTCAGATCGGCGCTCGCCAGAGTGGCTCTATAACCCCTAAAGCCTTGATCGAGTACCGCGACCCCAAAAATAAACTTCAAAGAGAGAGCATCCCCACCGTGACCCTCACGGTGAATAAGATCAATAAACCCCCGGTCGCGGCGTTTCGCTTCGCCCCCGAAACTCCCAAGATTAACGAGCGCGTCTGCTTCGACGCGCGAGAATCCCGCGACCCCGACGGCAAGATTGTTCAATACGCATGGGACTTCGACGGCGACGGAACGTTCGATGAATCCGTGACAGAGCCTCAGATCTGTCGCGTCTTCGAGTCTGTGGGGAATTTTAACGTGACGCTGCGGGTGACCGACGAAGATGGCGCCACCGCAGAGTTCACCAAGACCGTGACGATCATCGGTGTGGGGCAGATGGTCTCAGCGATCCCCCGGGCGCAGTTTACGTTCTCCCCTGCGGCGCCGAACGCCGGCGAGCCCGTAACGTTTGACGCTTCGGCGTCGCAGTCGGGCAACGGCGCGATCACCCAATACGAGTGGGACTGGAACGGCGACGGCACTTTCGACGAGACCGTGACCACTCCCATCGTCCAACACACGTTCAGCGATTCTGGGCCGCGAACCGTGACGCTGCGGGTCACCAACAGCCAAGGGCGCACCGCGGAGTTCTCTGCAATCGTGACGGTCATCGGGCGCGTCCCCTTGGGGTTTGATATAAACTCCCTCGCGACGACGGAACTGACGGGGGAGCTGAGCTTTCCCGATTGGTTGAAGTACTACACGCGCGACGGGCGGGTCAGCGACGAAGAGCTCAAGGACGCGGCGACGCGCTTTGGCATCGGAGTCTATGTTCCAGGGACGCGATATTTGCTCACCCAGCAAGACCTAGAGACGCTCAATCACTTAAACTACAGCTACAAAAACTTCTCGCGCTATCGCGACATAAGTGCGGCTCAAGCTGAGGGGTATCGTCCGTTGGGGTCGTTTGTGTCTGGGCTGGGGCAGGTCTATCTGAACGAGAAGATTCTCAATCAACCATTGGCGCTGACGACTCCGCCGCTCTTGCTCTATGACAGCGCCCAGCGATTAGTCGGGGTTCGTTATGTGGGATTTAAGCCCGACGAGGGGCGGCTCTTTGGGTTCAGTGTGGAGAGTTGGCCCAGGGTCGGGGCGGCTTACGTGTTGACTATTTGGCTTGTGCCCAACCCCAACGGGCCGTTCGCCAGCAGCAATCCCAACGTGAAGTAATTTGAATCACGGAAAGCACGGAAATACCCACGGAAGGCTCCAGACCCCGTCTGGACTGCTCGCCTTCGCCAGCCTCTGGCTTGGCAGGGGCTTGAGGGTGTAGGCCCTCAACCCTGCCCCCTCTCCCGTCGTCACTGACGGGAGAGGGGTGCCCGCAGGGCGGGGTGAGGGCCATCCCCTCACGGCCGATACTTGATCAGCCAGACATCAGCTGACCCCTCTGTGCCGAAGGAGTATGTTCCCCCCACGAGAATGTAGCCGCCATCAGAGGTCTGCTGCACTGAGTAGCCAAAATCCCCAGAGCTCCCACCGAAGGTCTTCTCCCACTGCTTATTCCCATTGGCATCGGTCTTGATCAGCCAAACATCAGCATTCCCTGCACCGAAGGAGTATGTCCACCCGAGCAGGATGTAACCACCATCACTGGTCTGCTGTACAGAGCGGCCCCAATCATCCTTGCTTCCACCAAAAGCCTTGTCCCAGAGCTCATTCCCATTAGCATCAGTCTTGATCAGCCGGAAGCCGTAGTCTCCTCCAAATTTTGATGTCCCCAGGAGGATATACCCGCTGTCATTGGTCTGCTGCACAGAGTAGCCATAATCATCTCCGCTCCCCCCAAAGGTCCTGTCCCAGAGCTTGTTCCCATTGGCATTAGTCTTGATCAACCAAACGTCATAGTTCCCTGAGCCGAAAGAGTATGTGGCTCCCACGAGGATGTAACCGCCATCATTGGTCTGCTGCACAGAGCGGCCCCAATCATCTCTGCTTCCACCCAAAGTCCTGTCCCAGAGCTTGTTCCCGTTACCATCAGTCTTGATCAACCAAACGTCACCATCCCCTGCGCCAAAGGAGACCGTCCTCCCAACCAAGATGTAACCGCCATCGCTGGTCTGCTGAACAGATAAGCCGTAATCGTCTTTGCCTCCGCCAAAGGTCCTGTCCCAGAGCTTGTTCCCGTTAGCGTCAGCCTTGATTAGCCAAACGTCATAGTACCCCGAACCGAAAGAGTGTGTGGATCCCACGAGGATGTAACCGCCATCGCTCGTCTGCTGCACGGAGACGCCCCCATCATCCCTGCTCCCGCCGAAGGTCTGATCCCAGAGCTTGTTCCCGTTAGCGTCAGTCTTGATTAGCCAAACGTCACTTTCTCCTGCACCGAAAGACCTTGTCTCTCCTAGTATGATAAAGCCCCCATCGCTGGTCTGCTGCACAGAGAAGCCCCAATCATTACCACTCCCGCCGAAGGTCTTGTCCCAAGGCTGAAGAGTTGGCGGGGGTGGCGAAATTGAGAAGCTTGGGAAAGCGATGTCATCCAGATAGGCAGTGTCCTTACCAAAGGAGCCTGAGCCGTCCTTAATGTATTCCCAACGGAAGGTGTGATTACCAGCCGTTACCGGGAAGCGAGCCTCCTGCCAGCCGATCTCCCCGGACCAGCGGCCTTGGAACTTTCCGTCAATGGAAAAAAGTAGGAAGTCAGCGTTCGCCTCCGAGGATACTTGAAACCAAAAGCTGATCTTATCGTCTTTGATCACGTTGAGAGTGACCTGGAGCCAGCTTCGCTGATTATCCCCAATCTTGCCGGCCTGAACGGCATAGGCTCCGCCGTGGCTGACTGGGGTGATCACCCACGGGGCATCCCCGCCGGTCTGCCAAGGAAACTTCGTCAAGTTGCCCGTCTCGAAGTCCTCCACATTGGGAGCCTGAGCGACCGAATTGCCTATCCCCAGCCCTATGAGGGCCAGGCCTACAAAAACGAATACCTTGCCCTTCATCGAAGCCACCTCCTTTGAAGCTCAGTCTAGCACTCCTTAGGGGCGTGTGTCAAGAGGGGGTTCAAAGCCGTGTTGTGGGAATCTTCAAAAAACCCACACGGATTAGATAGAACAGCCCCAGCCCCACCAACGGAAACTCGATCGTCTTCAGCGCCAACGCAAACGCAATCGCGCTCTCTTGCGGCACGGGTATCGGGGCACGAGTGACCAACGATATGAGCGGAAATAAACTGAAAATCCCCCAACTGCCCACCTCAAAGATCCCCGTGCCCCCCGGCGTCACCCAGAAGAACGCCCCCAGAAAGATAAACAGCGTATAAATCATCGCCAGATGCGACACCGGAAAGAACGCCCGCAACGCAAAGAGAAAGAAGACCTGCGGCCGCACGAAGACAAAGAACGTCGCACACAGATTGCACACAAACGCCAGCAGCGTCGCCCGCCCGTGCTCCTTAAACGCTATGAAGACGTCCTCCTCGACTTCGCGCACTTTCGATTCTGCAATCGAAAGGGCCCGCTTCCACGGCAGACGGTCTCTCAGCCACCCTAACAGCCGCGTCCCCCACAACCGATGCCCCGCTAAAT
Organism: Candidatus Acetothermia bacterium; assembly: GCA_028275205.1. GTDB lineage: Bacteria > Bipolaricaulota > Bipolaricaulia > RBG-16-55-9 > DRXL01 > JANXCC01. The sequence continues at coordinate 1,102 of JAPWVB010000022.1, read as the reverse complement.
TAATCAGCAACAGCGCCAAGAAGGCCCCAAAGAGCACCATCCCCGTCACGATCGCCCCTGTGTCGTCCAACGGCAAGAGCTTCGTCGCCAACGCATAGTAGACCCCAAGATAAATAAACGCCAACAGGCAGAGCCCCTCTAAGAGCTTGGCGACTAAGATCGTAGCCACGATGCGAGTCGCTGGGGAAGCCCCCCCAGTCTCCCGCGCGATGAGATAGACGCTCGCCGGCTCGCCCCCAAGATACATCGAGGGCGTCAGATAGGTGATCGCGAAGCCGCAGACCCGCGCCCGCCACGTGGCCCACCACCCGACTCGCACCCCATACGCCCTCAGAATGATCCACCAACTGAGCGACCAACAGAGCAGCGTCGCCAGGATGACCCCCGCCAGCGACAGAAAACCCCACAGCCCCAGCATCTCGATCTGACGGATGACAATCCCCACGCCCGCGACAAACCGCGCCCCAAGATCTGAACCGCTCTCCCAGCCCAGATAGACCAGCACCCCGCAGAGGATCCCTATACCCAAGAGTGCTGACCCGAACGCGAACAGATGGCGTCCCATAGTTAGATATACCCCAGGCCCTGGAGGCGCTCGCGGATCTCCTTCTCCCAGGCTTCGCCTGGACTGGACACCTTGCCGCTGCGCGGCAAGACCAGGCTTCGCCCAGGCTGTTCGCCTTCGCCAGCCGATGGCTGGCGAAGATGAAGGTCAAGCGAAGCTTGCTGGCCGTCGAGCCCTTTGGGGAGGGGAAGCCCCAGCAGCGCCACAATGGTCGGGAAGAGATCCACAATGCGAAGCTTCTGCTTGGGGCCAGGCTCAATAGCCTTCCCCGCGGCGATGAAGATCCCCTCCATGCGGTGCCAGCCCGATCCGGCATACGTTGGCGTGATCACCCTATTGGAGAGGAACTCCGTCGTGCCTACGGCCATGACCCCGTCCGGTGGGACAACAAGAATCTCCGGAGCACGATCGAGCGCCTCGCCCCAGTAGATCTCCTCCTTGCGATAGACCAGGCTTCGCCAGGCTTCGCCTGGACCGTACACCGTGCCGCCTGCGGCGGCACGATGCACGTCAAGCGAAGCTTGTCCAGGCGAAGCC
>JAPWVB010000086.1 GCA_028275205.1 Candidatus Acetothermia bacterium | reverse complement strand
TCTGCTGGCGCGAGAAAGATCGCATAAAGCGTCTCCTCACCGAAGAGCAGCACTGGCGGCCCTGAGATCTGATCCCAGCGATAGTGTAAAACATCGCCATCGGGATCGGAGCTGTCAAACGCGCTCAGCAGCACAATCTGATAGGGCGCGACGGTCTGATCGGGGTTGGTCACGGCTTGCGGGGGCTGATTGGCTCGCACATAGATGCGGAGCTCTCTGGAGACGCTCTCGTAGTCCGTGCGCGCGATGAAGCGAACTCGTAGCGGCTCTTCAGGCTTGGTGATGTGCTCTTCTGTTGGGGTGAACGTGAAGACCTGAACGGCCTCGCCCTGGCGCCAGACCGACTCAAACGACGCATTGTCTGGGAGCCAGGTCGCGATGAGTCTTGTGGGCACCCACGAGGGCAGGCTCTTCGCTTGCACCCAGACTTGGAGCGTCTGGCCCAGGCGCATGGTGCACGCGAGGGCGTCGCCATCTGGGGCGCACAAGGCCCACGGGCCAAAGAGCTCCATCGAGAGCTGCACGGCAGGCGCTTGGGCGTGGGTGGCCGACGGGACAACAGCCGACAAGAGAACGAGCGCGACTGCAATCTTGACGAGCTTCATAACTCCCCCTTTGCGTGATGATCGCTTGGTGGCTTATTCTAGCACAAAGGCGGGCAGGATGTCTATTTTCAAGCTCTTGGCAAGTGAATCCCTCTTGGTTTATAATGCTTTGAGAGGAGGATCCTATGGCTGTGGCAACGGAGATTCGCGCCCCACGAGGCACTCACCTCACGTGCAAGAGTTGGCTTACCGAAGCCCCCTTACGAATGTTGATGAATAACTTAGATCCCGAAGTCGCCGGAGACCCCGCAAATCTCATCGTCTACGGCGGCACGGGGAAAGCCGCCCGCTCTTGGGAGGATTTCTGGGCGATCGTCAACACTCTCAAAGAGCTTGAGCTCGATGAGACGCTCTTAGTACAGTCTGGAAAGCCCGTGGCGGTCTTCAAGACCCATCCCGATGCCCCGCGTGTCTTGATCGCCAACTCGCTCTTGGTCCCCCATTGGGCGACCTGGGAGAAATTCAGAGAGCTCGAGCGCAAGGGCTTGATCATGTACGGCCAGATGACCGCCGGCAGTTGGATCTATATCGGCACCCAAGGGATTCTCCAGGGCACGTACGAGACATTAGCTTCGGTAGCGAAGAAGCACTTTGGCGGCTCGCTCAAGGGGAAGTTTGTGCTCTCAGCGGGCTTGGGGGAGATGGGCGGCGCCCAGCCATTAGCTATTACGATGAATGAGGGCGTCGGGCTGATCGTGGAAATCAATCCCGCCAAGATCGAGCGACGTTTGAAGACAAACTATCTTGACACGTGGACGCACGACCTTGATGAAGCCCTCGAGCTTGTAGAAGAGTATCGAAAGTCGGGGCGCGCGATCTCGATCGGGCTGTTGGGCAACGCGGCTGACGTCTATCCCGAGCTTGTGCGAAGAAATATCATTCCCGATGTCGTCACCGATCAGACGGCCGCTCACGACGAGCTGAACGGCTACGTCCCCGGCGGGATGAGCTACGATGAGGCGCTCAAGCTGCGCCGCGAGAATCCAGAGAAATATATCGAGCTGTCGTTTGCCTCGATGGTGCGGCACGTCCAAGCAATGATTGATATGCAAAGAGCCGGGGCGGTCGTCTTCGACTATGGGAACAATCTTCGAGGGCAGGCCCAGCGGGGCGGACACCCAGACCCCTTTCAGTTTCCGGGCTTTGTCCCGGCGTATATTCGCCCATTGTTCTGCGAGGGGAAAGGCCCGTTCCGCTGGGTGGCCCTCTCTGGAGATCCTCAAGACATCTACAGAACAGATCAAGCGATTCTCGAGCTCTTCCCTCACGATGAGGCGCTCTGTCGCTGGATTAAGATGGCGCAGAAGCGCGTGAAGTTTCAGGGGTTACCGGCGCGGATCTGTTGGCTTGGGTATGGCGACCGCGCCAAGGCCGGGCTCTATTTTAACGAACTTGTGCGCAAGGGCGAGCTCAAAGCGCCCCTCGTCATCGGGCGCGATCACCTCGACGCGGGCTCGGTGGCGTCGCCCTACCGAGAGACCGAAGGGATGAAGGACGGCTCGGACGCTATCGCTGACTGGCCCATTCTCAATGCGCTTCTGAATGCCGTCTGCGGGGCGACGTGGGTCTCGGTGCATCATGGCGGCGGGGTGGGGATCGGCAAATCCATTCACGCCGGGATGGTGATCGTCTGCGACGGCACCAAAGAAGCCGATAAGCGCCTTGAGCGCGTCTTGACGGCCGATCCGGGCCTAGGGGTGGTGCGCCATGCCGACGCCGGCTACGAAGAAGCGATCAAAATCGCGCGAGAGAAGGGCATCAAGATGCCCAGGCTTAATCTATAGAAGGGGGAAACTTATGCCCGCAGGCAGGAGCGTAGGCGGATTCTTGCGCCCGTGGCAGGTCTCACAGTATCTGGGCATCCCCATAGAGAAAGTCTATGAGATGATGGAGTCTGGAGAACTGCCCGCCGAAAAGATCGAAGGGCGCTGGCGAGTAGATTTAGCAAAACTAGAGAGATGGCTTGACGAAGACGTCTCGCCGCAAGATATTGAAAAGCTCGCCCAGCGCTTAAACGTCCCCCACGAGAAGGTCAAAGAGTTCTTGAAAAAGGCCGGTGCTGGCTAGACTTCGATCAATCGCTTCTTAGGGGCTCTCGTCAGCACGCGACAGCCCTTCTCTTCGACGACGGCGACGTCCTCGATGCGCACCCCGCCCCACCCCGGCAGATAGATCCCCGGCTCGATGGTTACGACGTTGCCCGCTTGCAGCTTATCTTTCCCCCACGGGGAGAGTCTTGGCCCTTCGTGCACGTCCAGCCCCAAGCCATGCCCAGTGCCGTGTCCGAAGTTCTTCTTATACCCAGCTTGGGCGATCGTCTCGCGCGCGGGAGCGTCGGCTTGTTTGCTCGTCAGCCCCGCGCGTAAGTTTTTTATCACACGCTCTTGGGCCTCAAGGACGATCTTGTAGATCTTCTTCTGCTCGTTTGTGGCACGGCCGACGACGACCGTGCGCGTCAGATCCGCGCAGTAGTGATCGACTTTTGCCCCCATGTCGAAGAGCACAAAATCGCCCTTCTGAACTGTTCGATCTTGAGGCTCATAGTGGGGCATAGCCGTCGTCACGCCCGTAGCCACGATGCTCTCGAACGCCAGGCCATCGCCCCCGTGAGTACGAATATATTTTTCGATCTCCCAGGCGAGCTCGCGCTCGGTCACCCCAGGCTTGACCTTGCCCAAGATGAACTCAAAAGCCCTATCGGTCAGCTGGACGGCGCGCTCGATCGCTTTGATTTCAGAGTCGTCTTTGACGGTGCGCAAGGTCTCGACAAGCCCTGCGACGGGGACGAGCTTGGTCTTCTTCACTCTATCGCGCAGCTGATGGAAGAGCCAGGTGCTGGTCGTGGGCCCGTTGATGGCGAGGTTCTTGAGTTTGAGGCGATTGATTCTCGTTGCTACCCTCGTCACTCGGCCCTTCAGCTCGAGAATTTCATAGCCGGAGACGATCTCCTTGGCGCGGGTGATGTAGCGAGAGTCCGTCAGAAAGATCTGGCGGTCTTTGGTGACGATGAGCACGCCAAACGATCCCGAAAAACCCGTCAGATAGTAGAGATTCGATCTATCGGAGCTCTCTACGTTGATGAGGCAGAACGCTTCCAGCCGCTTGCGTCGCAGACTATCACGAAGTCGCTCGAGCCGAACCGTGTAGGTATTCATAGCGAGTGATTATATACTATAATAGTAGCGATGGCCAAGAAGAAGCGCGGTGAGCTGTCATCCACGGATCGCCCTCGGAAGCAGCCGGCGCGGCAGCTGGCTCAAGTTCTGCCTCCACCGGATCCGACCCTCTGTCCGATCTGTGGGAAGCCCTTCTATGTAATTGTCGGGTGCCACAAGATCTGCCGCTGCGGGTACGAGGAGGGCTGCGGAGACTGAAAAAGAGTCGAGGGGAGCATGGCGCTCCCGCTCGACCCGGCCTTGCCAAGATCCCCCGAGAGCTCTGCACTCTCGCTTGCCGCCAAAGGGGTGATCCTAGCTTCGTCTTTAGAACAAGAACCCGATCAAGACTCCCGCCAAGCCCGCCACCAGCGCGATGAGCGCTAAGCTGTTGGCGCCCTCGACGGCGGCTTTGGCGTCTTGAGCTTCTTTCTTGGCTTGGGCCAGCTGCGCTTGCAGCTCCTTGGTCTTCTCGGCTACCGCTTGCTGGACGAGCGCCTTGACATCGGGGATTTCCACCGGCTGCGGCGCTCCGAGCTTGGCAATGCGATCTTGGAGCTCATTGATCTTGATCTTGAGAGATTCAACATCAATCAAGAGCTTGCTGAAGCCATCGGTGAGCTGGCTGAACTTCTTGGCCATATCGTCGCTGCGGGCTTCAGCAGCATCGAGCCGCCCCGAGAGCTTGCTCACCATATCTTGGAGCTGAGCAACGATATCGTTCAGGCGCGCAAAATTCCCCTCGAGGCTGCTGGTGCGGCTAGT
>JAPWVB010000011.1 GCA_028275205.1 Candidatus Acetothermia bacterium | reverse complement strand
GCGATCCGCACCGGAGAGCTCAAATCCGAAAAAATCTTCTTGCGCCAGGGGCAGAGGCTCACCCTCGTCGAGGAGCCCGTGCTCGGCGATGAGTCCCAGATCTCTATCAGCTACAAAGGGCTTTCTCAGTATATTCGCCCAGGCATGAGGATTCTCTTGGCTAATGGGGAGATCGAGCTTGGAGTTTTAGAAGTCTATCCGGGACAGATCGTCTGCGAAGTGAAAAACTCTCGGGAGCTTGGGGAACGCAAGCGTGTCAGTGTGCCCGAAGTCGCGCTGCCTGGCATCGCCCAGTCCGACGAAGACGATATTCTGTTCGCCAAAGCAGTCGGGGTCGATTACATCGCGGCGAGCTTCATCCAGACGGGCCTGGATATTGACCATATCCGAAAGCTCTTGGGTTTGACAGATATAGAGATCATTGCGAAGATCGAGACGCGCGAGGCCGCTCGCAATATTGACGATATTATTGCAGCTTCTGATGGGGTGATGGTCGCGCGCGGGGACTTGGGGGTCGAGCTGCCCCCGGAGGAAGTTCCGCTCTTGCAGAAGGAGATCGTCAAGAAATGCAATCGCGCGGGCAAGCCCGTCATCATCGCCACACAAATGCTCAAGTCTATGACGGAGAGCCCCACGCCGACCCGCGCCGAGGTTGCCGACGTCGCCAACGCTATTCTTGACGGGGCCGACGCGGTGATGCTCTCTGAAGAGACGGCGGTGGGGAAGTATCCCGTCGAGGCCGTGCGCATGATGAGTCGGATTGCGGCGCGTATCGAGCGATCTTCAGCGATCTATCGTCGATACGAGACGAGCGAGGGCACGGTGACGGAGGCGATCGGGGAGTCCGCGTGCCAGATTGCCGACCGAATCGGCGCCGCGGCGATCATCCCCTCGACGACCTCGGGCTCGACAGCCAAATTGGTGGCGAAGTTCCGCCCCAGGACCCCCATTATCGCGGTGACGTACACGGAGCGAGTGCGCAACAAATTAGCGCTCGTGTGGGGGGTCTATGCCGTGCACGTTGAGTTCTCCAAAGACACCGATGCTATGCTGAAATTATCTATAGAAGCGGCGGCCAAGGCGGGGCAGCTTCCGCCAGGATCGCTTGTGGTGATCACGGCGGGAGTGCCCTTTGGCGTGCCGGGTACAACTAATCTCATCAAAGTCGAGCGCGTCTAGCCCTCACCCCCAGCCCCTCCCCGGCGCGGGGAGGGGAGCACCTCACCCTAGCCCTCTCCGTTTACGGAGAGGGAAGGGGGCCAGGGGGTTAGGCCTAAGCCAGAGGAGAAGCTTAAAATATGAGCACAAACAAAACAGTCGTTATCGCACTCGGCGGGAACGCCCTGCTCGACCCGAACACCAACGGGTCTGTGGCCGAGCAGATTCGCACGGTCGAGCGCAGCTGCGCGCGCGTAGCGCAGATCATCGCGCGGGGCTACCACGTTGTCATCACACACGGCAACGGCCCGCAAGTGGGGAATCTTTTGATTCAACAAGAAGAAGCGAAAAAGCTTGTCCCGCCGTTGCCACTGGATATCTGCGGGGCGATGACCCAGGGGCAATTGGGCTATTTAATTCAGCAGAAGCTGCGCGAAGCCCTGGCGCGGCTGGGCATTGCCAAGCCCGTCGTGACGGTCGTGACTCAGGTGCGGGTGGATCGGGACGACCCGGCGTTTGGTGAGCCGACTAAGCCCATCGGGCCGTTCTATGCCGAGCGCGAGCGCCCTCTGTTAGAGCAGAAGGGCTATGTCTTAAAGAGAGTCGGGAAGGGGGCCAAGCCCTGGCGGCGCGTCGTGGCTTCACCACAGCCCAAAGAGATCGTGGAGATCGAGAGCATCAAGGCGCTGATAGCAGCCGGGGCGATCGTGATTGCCTGTGGGGGTGGGGGCGTGCCGGTGGTGCGGGAGGATGGGCGATGGCGCGGGGTCGAAGCTGTGATTGATAAAGATTTAGCGTCGGCGCTGCTAGCTGAGGAGCTTGGGGCTGAGATTCTGTTGATTCTGACGGATGTGGACCGTGTAGCGCTCTTCTTTGGCACGCCGCAGCAAGTCTTTTTAGACAGACTTTCAGTGAGCGAAGCGAGAAAGTATCTCTTGGAGGGGCATTTCCCGCCGGGGAGCATGGGGCCGAAGATCGAAGCAGCGATTCGGTTTGTAGAGGGCGGGGGCGAGCGCGCGTATATTACGTCGTTGGAGAAAGCTGGGGAGGCGCTAGAGGGTCTGGCGGGGACGGAGATTTGTCGTGGGGAAGACCCCTCCCCCACAGCCCAGACCTAACCCCCTGGCTCCCTTCCCGAAGCGGGAAGGGGGGACTCCCCTCCCCGTGTCGGGGAGGGGCAGGGTGAGGTCCGTGGTCGGCTTGACAGAGTAGTGGCTATAAGCTAATATCAGAGTGACACGCTTCCCTAGGCCGAGGTGGCGGAATTGGCAGACGCGCACGTTTGAGGGGCGTGTGGGGTAACCCGTGGGGGTTCGAGTCCCCCCCTCGGCATGACAAGCACGTTTTCGTTCCAGTCTTTATCAGATCACCACGGGAACAACGTTGATTTCCACGTTGTGGTAGATTTGGTCAATCTCCCTTTGCAGATCCATCGTGCGAGCAATAGCAGTGGCAATGTGAATGTAGCGCACGGGGTCATCCATACGGCGGCCCTTGCGGTCTTTTAAGTACTTCGCCAGCACCTGATAGCCGCCGATCTGATAGGCCCACATCTGGGGTGTGATGCCCTCAAAGTACTTATCGGCATTGATGTACACGCGACTGGTCGCTTCGTCGTACTTCACGCGTTCGACGGTGTCATTGCTCCCTGTGCCCTGGTATTTGGCTACCGGCGGGTTCAGCTCGGGGCTTTGCAGCAAATGGAGGGCTATCAGCCGCTGGCCGAGGGCGGCCATCTGGCGGAAGAGATCACCATCGGCGGTGAAGGGGACGCGCGGGAAGTCGGTGCGCAGTTCCTGGGCGTATTTCTGGCGGTAGGTCGGGCTGTAAAGGACAGCGTAGATGTAGGCCAGTACTTCTTCCGGTGCAGGCGTAAAGCCGTAGGCGGTGCTCAGTTTGGGCAGGAGCCACTCGGCCAGGTTGGGGCGGCGAACTTGGTGGAACGCGACCGCGGATCCGGTCGAGGGGTAGAGGTAGAGGGGGAAGTGATAGTCAATTGTCTTGAGCGAGACGGCCACATGCTCGGTAATGTGGGGTGTTATAAAAGCGTGTTGCCACGTGCCAACGTGCTCAACTCGCCTCGGCAATAGCAGCCCCAGATTCTCCCCGGCCAGCATGTGGCGCATGACTTCGGGGCGGGGCATGCACTGAAAACCACGCGACCGACCCGTGTAATACGTGTACCGAACATCAAACGGACGATAGAGGATCGGGACGATTTTCTCGCGGTGGGGGCCGCCATCGCGTTTTACATCGTGTTGGGCAAGGCTTACCTTCCAATCCCGTGCGTCCTTGCCAAGTTGGAAGCCTTCGCGTGCCAGTTCTTCGCTCAACTGGCTGAACCTTAGAACCGTGCTCCACATCTCATCGGGCGTCCAGCGAATGGTCAGGCTATCCCGCGCGGTGACGATGCCGACACTGTTGACTGGGAAAATCTCGGTGATTCGCGGCCAGGAGAGGTAGGCTTGCAGATTTTGTGTCAGGCGCGGAGTGAAGAAGTAGTAGGGTGATTCGGGAGTGATGAGCCGATAACCGGCTGTCTCCGGTGTGTGGCTTTCCAGCCAGTCGTACTTGGCCTGGCGCAAGCCGTAGAGATCGGCATGGTAGACCCCGCGCTTTTGCGGGTCGCCGTGCTTGACCATCAGGGCAATCGCCACACCCTGGCGGATGTCGAAGACGTTTTCGTCCGGGCCGCCGTCGGGGGCAGTCTCGCGCTTCAGGCTGTTGCCGTGTAGGTCGAGGATGTAGATTTCGTCGAAGGTCTTGAGTAGGCTCTGCCGCATCCCGCGAAAGGTGGGGTTATCCAGATAGCTGTGGTTGGTAATCGTTGGTAATCATAGCAACGATGCCGCGTCCGGCTTTGTGAATCTTCCACTGGGCGAAGCGGAGGAACTTGACGTAGTCATCTTGCAGCCATTTGGGATTTTTCTCGCCCAACGGCTGCCCGTCAACAATGTAATAGCTCTGCGCACCGTCCAGGTCGGTCTTGAGCAGTTTCTCCGTCCAGTTGTTCTGGTTCGCGGAGATGCCCGAATAGGGCGGATTGCCCAGGATGACCAGAATCGGCTCTTCTTTCTTGACTTTGGCGGCATGGTGGCTCTCCTCGGAGAGCGAGGAGAGGCCGGGGATGGCAATTTGCTGGAGGTCTTCCATCTCTAAGGTGTTGGTCAGGTAGAACTGGAAGCGCTCGCCGTTCTGTAGTGGGATGCCCAACGCTTTGAGCAGCAAGCCGATCTTCATGTGACCGATGGCGTAGGGTGCCATGAGCAGCTCGAAGGCGTAGAAGTGCGGGAGGATGTGAGCGCGCAGGAAGTTCTCTTTGGCACCTGTGCCGTATTTGCTCGTGAACTCCTGAAAAGCCAGTTGAATCGCCTCTGCGGGGAAGGTGAGCGTGCCGGCGGCGGGGTCGAGCAGGGTGACCCGCTGATCAGCGAGGCCATCAGCCAGGCCAAAGCGCGTCTTGAGCAGGTCATGTACAGCGCGGACGATATAGCGCACGACCGACTGCGGCGTGTAATAGACACCGCGACGCTCGCGGGTATCAGGGTCGTATTCAGCGAGGAAGGTCTCGTAAAAGTGGTAGGATGGGGTCGTCACCCTTGCCCTGCTGGTAGTATTGCGCCAGGATGGTCTGCACATTGGCGGCATTCAGCACGGCGGCGATGTCGTCCACGATGGCTTCCATCTGCGGCGTAGGCCTACCGAGCGAGATGAACTGAAAGACATCGCGCAGAATGCCGATGGTGGAGGGGATGAGGTCGTGGGCCATCCTCCGGTTGAAAGAGTTCTGGGCGCGGGTGCGGGCAGCAAACAGCCCGTAGGTAATGGTCTGAGCATAGAGGTCGGCGAACTGCTCCTCAGTCAGGCCAGCGATGAGGTACTTCTGGAAAGCCTCGTAGAAGCCGTAGATATCCTTTTGTTTGTGGGCTAGTTCGGGGCGGATGACTTCGTCGCGCAAAAAGCGCGTGCGCCTTGCCAGTTCCACCGAGAGGGCTTCAGGCGTCAACGTGGGCGGCAAGGCGAAAGAAAAGAAGGTCTGAAACAAGTGCGTCAGGGCCGCCACCTGCTCGGCAGGCGGCTTCGTCTTCAGGGTTTGAGCGATGAACGGGCGGGCGAGCAGGGCGCGCTCCAACAGCACGCCCTGGCGGTACAGGCGGAATTCGTAGAAATCGGTCAGGATGACGTTGGGGAAGGTATGGAGGTAACGCTGGAGTTGCTCGGAGGTCTCTACCTGGTCGAGGTTCGCGCCAGGGGCTTTGGCTTCGATATAGCCGATGACCTGGTGCGAGCCGTCCCAAACGCGGAAATCGGGGTTGCCGGCCTCAGTCGGCTTGGGAAGGACGGTGACCTGAACGGCTAGTCCCTGTGCCTGAGCGAGGGCTTCCAACAAGGTTTTCAGCGTGGGGTAATAACTCTCCTCGCGGGCGTCGCCGCGCTGGGTGAGCTTGGCGATAGCATCAAGATACGTTTTCAATAATCTCTCCATCTTCGCTTTCTTTGCCATAGCAGCCTACCGACAGCCAAGCCCGTCAATCCGCGACGCATCGCTCGCCTCTCATTCTCCGTTCGTTAAATAAGCCGAATCCTTCACCCGCCATAGCCCAGCTCCTTTTTTAGTTCTTCAATGCTCGGCAGATTCTCTTGCAAATCGGCAGGCAAGGCTTCAGTCAGGCGGTAGGTCGCTACGCCCATCGGTTTGCTCACATCACGCAAGGCATATTCTGCCACCAGTCGGTTCTGACTCTTGCACAAGATCAGCCCGATGCTAGGGCGGTCTTCAGGATGGCGCAGCAGGTCATCCACCGCCGAAAGGTAGAAGTTCATCTTGCCTGCGTATTCAGGTTTGAACTCACCGATCTTGAGGTCAATGACCACAAAGCAGCGCAGGCGCAGTTGGTAGAACAGCAGGTCAATATAGAACTCCTCGCCGCCTACGTCCAAGCGATACTGGCTGCCGACGAAAGCAAACCCCTTGCCCAGCTCCAGCAAAAAGTCGCGCACATGGTTCAAAAGGGCGCGCTCCAGATCGCGCTCTTGCGCCCCAGGGCCAAGCGAGAGAAAGTCGAAAACATAAGGGTCTTTGATGAGCGAACGCGCCAGGTCTGACTGAGGCGCGGGCAGGGTGCGCTCGAAGTTCGTGATGGCTTTGCCCTGGCGTTGGTAGAGCTTGCTTTCGATCTGGTGCACCAGCACATTGCGGCTCCAGCCGTGCTCAAGGGTCTGTTGCACATACCAAAGCCGCTCGGCAGGCTCTTTGACCTTCTCCAGAAGCGTGATGTTGTGATACCAAGTAATTTGTGCAAGCGCCTCTTGCACAATTTGCTCATCAGACCAAGCCTCGGCAAACGCCCGCATGTACTTGAGGTTGCGCGGCGAGAAGCCCTTCATGTCGGGGAATTCCCGCCTGAGATCTCGCGCCAGGCGGTCGATCACCTTGGCGCCCCAGCCCTCACGCTCTTGCCTCTGGAGAATCTCCCGGCCAATGTGCCAATACAGCAGCACCAGCTCCCGATTGACCGACAGGGCGGCGCGAACCTGTGCCTCGCGAATGCGCGCTTTGAGACTTTCCAGAAGTTCTGCATAGCCGGCGGGCAATTGTGCAGCAGGCTGTTGCCCTTTTTGTTTAAAGGGTTCGTCCATGCATCAAGCCTCCCTTTCTGCCCCTCCAGTATAGCGCCCTCGCAAAAAGAGCGTCAAGCTTAATACAGTTACCGGCGGATGAATCCGCCGGCTCAAGAGATAAAAGCGTGCTGAAGCACGCTCTCAAGCCTCCTTCAGCGGGCTTCCACTTGCTGAGCCGGATGCTTCAGCATCCGGCTCCCTTTGCCCTTGGAATTGTCTTATTGGACTGGCTCGGCCAATTGCGCCGCTGCCCCAATCACAACTTGGGCGATGCGTTTCGCGTAAGAGAGATCGAGCTTATCGAGCGTGTCCGACGTCGAGTGATAGTACGGATTGAAGTCGTCCGTCGCGCCGTACTCGCTGTCCTCGATCACCAAGACCGCCGGATACCCCCGACTCCAAAAGGACGCATGGTCGCTGCGATTGGTCGCGCCAACTTCGAGAACTTCAGGAGCAAGCTTGATCTCGTACCTCTGCAGCGTCTGCACGAGCAGCTCAGCGATGCGCACGGAACTGTCACGAGTCCCCGCGTGCACCTCAAACGCGCCATCGCTATCGCCGTCGTAGCCGATCATGTCCATATTGAAGACCCCTAGGACCTGCACGCCATCGCTAGCAAGCTTGCCCGCATAGGCGCGACTGCCCACAAGCCCTTGCTCTTCTCCCGTAAAGAGCACAAAGCGAATCGTGTGCTTGAACTTATATTGACTTAGAATTCTTGCGGCTTCTAGGACTGCAGAGCTGCCGCTGGCGTTGTCGTCGGCCCCTGGAGCCATCCCCCCGGAACTGATGCTGAACGTCGTGCTATCGAGATGCGCCGTGATCAGCACGGATTGTTGAGACTCCGTCCCCGGCAAGATCGCTTCTACGTTGTGCGACAACCCCGCACGACAGAAGAGCGAGAACGGCACGCGCTCGGTCTTCAGCCCCAGCTTCTCAAAGTACTGCTGCGCGTACTCGACAGCTCGATCAATCGCTGCGCCATCGCAGGCCCAGCGCGAGCCCTCGCTGTTGCAGAACTCTCCGCCGTCGCGCGACTGAAAGTAACAGATCTGCGCACGTAGGTTCTCCTCGCTCACTTGCTGGATGATCTCTTCGATCACGGCGCTGAGCGTCGTTTGAGAGGGCTCAGCGTACCGGAGCGCGGGCACTCCGATGTGAGGGAGAGCTAAGACTGCGACGACCGCCAGGACGGCGAGTAGCTTCTTCATAGAGAGACTCCTTTCGGTTTTGGGATGTATGGCGCTATTGTGCGCGGTTTTCGCGCCAAAGTCAAGGGCGAGGCGAAAACGACGAGCCACACGATCACGGTTCGATGTTGAGGATCTTATAGGTGCGCAGGCCGCGCGGCGTCTGGACTTCGATGAGCTGGCCCACTTCGCGGCCAAGCAGCGCCTGCCCCACCGGCGAAGCCGCGGAGATGAGGTCGAGCTCGGGGTTGGCCTCGGCAGGACCGACGAGCTTGTACGTGAAGACTGCCCCAGTCAGTGTGTCCTCGAGCGTCACTCGACACCCTAGCGTGACTTGATGGCTTGCCCCATGATTGGTGACGATGAACGCGCGCGAGAGCTTATACTCTAACTCTCGGATCTTAGCCTCCAGGAGGGCTTGCTTCTCTTTGGCTGAGTGATATTCAGAGTTTTCGCTGAGATCGCCGTAGGCGCGCGCCCGCGCGATGATCTCAGCGATCTTGGGACGCTCCGAGACCAGCCGCTCCAGCTCGGCCTTGAGCTGCTGGTAGCCTTCGGGTGTCATCGGGATTCGGTCGTCCATCATGCCCTCCTTTCGGGTGTGCGCTATTGTAGGGCAGAAGGGGCTGGAATTCAAGAGGGCTACGCTTCCCCGCGAATAATATCCTTGATGCGCATGAGCGACGCCCGCGTGCTGCGCTCCATCTCGTCGAGCGCCATCGAGATCTTCTTAATATTCTCTTCCAACTGAGGGATCAACACGCGCTCCAGCGCGTTGACCCGCCGCCGCGTCGTCTCGATCTCCTCAGCTAAGAGTTCTAGAGACTTCTCGATCTCCGCGAGCTTGATCATATCAGGAAGAGCTTCTTTAAAAAGCGTCAGCGCCGTGTCCAGCTCCGCTGACGTCGCCGCGAACCCATACGAATATATATCTCGCGTATCGCTGAGCACAAAGCGCGGCACCCAGACGCTCATCACCGGTTCCATCTCGGTCTGCAGCGCGCCGTTGCGGCTCGCCCCGGTCATGAGAGACTCTTCCATCGCTTCTTTAGACATCTCAGCCCGCGCGAGCAAGAAGCTGCGAAACCCCGCGGCTAACTTCTCCTCCACGCGCTCGCGCAGGCCCCGCGTCTCCTCAACAAGCTGTAAGAACCGATGCATCAGCTCGTCGCGCTTCTGCTTTAAGAGCTTATGGCCGCGCCTGGCCATCGCCAGACGCTTCTTTTGTTTTAAAAGCTCCATGCGGGTCGCGTTGACCTGCTGAGCGATCGCCATGATCTTCCCCCCTTACGCTGCGACCGGCTCTTCTGCTTTCTTCGGCAGATACTTTTCGATGAACTCGTCGCGCACGCGCTTGAGCTCGCCCCGTGGGAGCATACTCAAAAGCTCCCAGCCGATCGTGAGCGTCTGAATGATCGTGCGATCTTCATACTCGCCCTGTTGGATGAACCTTCGCTCGAACTCGTCGGCGAATTTCATGTAGATGCGATCGATCTTGCTCAGAGCAGCTTCGCCCAAGATCGCGGCCATCTCGCGCACGTCCACCCCGCGCGCATAGGCCGCATAGAGCTGATTGAGCACACCCGCGTGATCTTCGCGGGTCTTCCCCGGCCCGATCCCCTTGTCTTTGAGGCGCGACAGACACGGCAACACATCGAACGGCGGATAGATGCCCTTTCGATGGAGCTCTCGCGACAAGAAGAGCTGCCCTTCGGTAATGTAGCCCGTCAGGTCGGGGATGGGGTGGGTCTTGTCGTCCTGGGGCATCGTCAAGATGGGCATCTGGGTGATAGACCCTTTCTTGCCCTTGATGCGCCCGGCGCGCTCATAAATAGTGCTGAGATCTGTGTACATATAGCCGGGATAGCCGCGCCGGCCGGGGACTTCTTTGCGCGCGGCCGAGACCTCGCGCAGCGCCTCCGCGTAGTTCGTCATATCCGTCAGAATGACCAAGACGTGCATGTCGCGCTCGAACGCTAAGTACTCGGCGCACGTCAAGACGAGCCTTGGAGTAGTGATGCGCTCGATCACGGGGTCGTCGGCCAAGTTGATGAACATCACGGCGCGCTCCAGCGCCCCGGTCTTTCTCAGATCAGTGATGAAGAAATTCGCTTCTTCAAACGTGATGCCCATCGCCCCGAAGACCACAGAGAACTCTTCAGCCTCGCCTAGGACTTTTGCTTGGCGCGCGATCTGCGCGGCTATTTGATTGTGCGGCAGCCCCGCCCCCGAAAAGATCGGGAGCTTCTGCCCGCGCACGAGCGTGTTCAAGCCGTCAATGACGGAGATCCCCGTCTGGATGAATTCATTGGGGTAGTCGCGCGAGTAGGGGTTGAGCGGCTCTCCCGAGATGGGGAGTTTTTTCTCTGGGATGATCGGCGGCCCGCCGTCAATGGGGCGCCCCGCGCCGTCGAAGACCCGCCCGAGTAAGTCTTCGGAGACGCCAAGCTCCATCACCTTGCCGAGAAAGCGCACGCGGCTCTGGCGGAGATCTAACCCTTGGGCGGACTCGAAGAGCTGGACGACCGCCCTGTCTCGATCGACTTCCAGGACGCGCCCGCGGCGGATCTCCCCGCCCGCAAGCTCAATCTCCACCAGCTCGTCGTACTTGGCCCCGCTCACCCCTTCGACCACCATGATCGGCCCAGCGATCTCCGCTACGCTAGTGTACTCTTTCAGCATAGGCTCCTTTCTGCGCCATCAGGCGCTCAAACGACTCTGTCAGCTCTTTGAAGATCTCTGCGAAGTGAGCGTCGAACTCCCCTTCGGGGATGAACTTTGCCTTGGCGATGCGCTCCCGCACCGGCAGATCTATAATCTGATGGATATCCACGCCCTGCTCCAGCGCCCGCGTTCCCCAATCATAGAACGCTTTAATGAGCTGCATCATCTTGAGCTGCTTCTTTAGCGACGTGTACGTATCAATCTCGTCGAAGGCGCTCTGCATGAGATAATCTTCGCGGATGCTGCGCGCCACCTCCAGCTTCAGTCTGTCAGAAGGCGAGAGCGCCTCCACCCCGACAAGGCGCACGATCTCCTCAAGCTCCGCCTCGATCTGTAATAATTTCATAAATTCGCGGCGCAGCTCGTTCCACTCCGGCCCAACTTTCTGCTCGAAGTACGGCGCCAAGTCCTCCGCGTAGAGCGAGTAGCTTGTCAGCCAATTGATCGCGGGGAAGTGGCGACGATAAGCGAGCTTATCGTCGAGCCCCCAGAAGACTTTCACTAATCTTAGGGTGTTCTGAGTGACGGGCTCGGAGAGATCGCCTCCTGGGGGCGAGACCGCGCCGATGGCCGAAAGGCTCGCTTGGCGTTCGGGTTTCCCTAGGCAGACGACGCGCCCGGCCCGCGCGTAAAAGTCCGCAATGCGCGAGCCCAGATATGCGGGGTAGCCCTCTTCACCGGGCATCTCTTCGAGTCTTCCCGAGATCTCGCGCATCGCCTCGGCCCAGCGCGACGTCGAATCAGCCATCAGCGCGACGCTGTAGCCCATATCTCTAAAGTATTCAGCAATAGTGATCCCCGTGTAGACGGACGCTTCGCGGGCAGCCACGGGCATATTGGACGTATTGGCGATGAGGATCGTGCGCTTCATGAGAGGCTCGCCGGTCTTGGGGTCTTCGAGCTCAGGGAACTCCATCAGCACGTCGGTCATCTCGTTGCCGCGCTCGCCACAGCCGACGAACACAATAATATCCGCGTCGGCCCACTTAGCGAGCTGGTGCTGGATCACAGTTTTCCCAGACCCAAACGGTCCGGGCACGCAGGCCGTCCCGCCCTTGGCGATGGGAAAGAGCGTGTCGATCACGCGCTGCCCCGTTATGAGGGGCTCGGTGCTGGGAAGTTTCTCTTTGTAGGGGCGAGCCTTGCGCACCGGCCAGCGCTGCATAAGCTTTATCTCATGGCGCCTCCCCTGCGCGTCCCTCACCAGAGCAATCGTCTCTTCGACCGTGAATTCCCCAGAGCGAATCTCCTCGAGAGTCCCGGATATCCCCGGCGGGATCATGATCTTATGCACGACGAGCGTCGTCTCTTGGACAGTCCCGATGATATCCCCCTCCCCGACGGTGTCGCCCTTCTTGACCGTGGGGGTGAAGCGCCACTTGGCAGCCCTGTTCAGAGCAGCAGCTTCGACGCCACGACGGATATACGCGCCCCATCTTTTCTCAATAGCCTCGAGCGGGCGCTGAATCCCGTCATAAATGGAGCCGATCAAGCCGGGGCCAAGCTCCACCGAGAGCGGCTCGCCCGTGCCCTCCACGGGGTCGCCCGGCCCAAGCCCCGCCGTCTCTTCATACACCTGGATCGAAGCCAAATCCCCGTCCAAGACGATCACTTCGCCGACGAGCCGCTCCTTGCCCACGCGGACGACGTCGTACATCTTGGCGTCGGTCAGCCCTTCGGCCACCACCAACGGCCCTGCAACTTTAACGATTCTCCCGATTGCCATAGCTCAATCCTCCATAGAGTGAACTAGCGTTCCCCGCGCGACAGAATATCAATGCCCACGGCGCGCTCGACTAATCTGCGGATGCGCTCGCGCGCGACCCCCAAGCTCCCCATATTGTCAGGGATCATGACGATCGCTGGAGTGGGAGACTTGCTAAATCTTTCTAAGAGCGTTCCCAGCTCGCGCGCCAATCCCTCAGCGATAAATATAATCGAAAACCCTTGGGAGGCCAACTCCAGCACAGCTTGCTCCGCCGCTTGGGGGGTTTGAGCGTGGCGCACGGTCACCCCCAGGGCTTTAAAACCCAGATAGACGTCCTTCTTCCCCACGATAGCGATCTTAGACATAGGGCTCCCGCAGGTGCTCTTCTATAATCTCTTTCGGAAGGCCGTTGAGCTTGCCCACTAAGAGAATTCTAATATTTTTCAGCTCGGTCTCCTTGGCCAGCACATAGGCGATGAGGGGCTCAGGCCCGTAGAGCGCGAGCTTGGCTCGCTTAAGAAAACCCATCACAAAATCGTCGCTCAGCTTCTCCAAGAGCGTCAGAGACCCTCTCTCGGTTAGATAAGCAAGACCGCGACTGAGCACCTCGGCGTAGGGGGTATGGCGCAGCTCATCGGCCCAGGCTTCTATGTTGGCGTCTAGGAGCGCCAGCAGAGAAGATGCCTCCAGCGAGCCCGGCACAAGAATCTTGCTGGCAAACGCACGATCCCTTCCCATGAGCTTGGCGCGCGCGAGAGACTTCAAATTAAGCAGGTCGGCCCAGATCGCTACGAGCGTCTCCACGAATGGATGCCCGCGTACTGCTTCTCCTAAGTACTCAAAGAGCTTTCGGTCTATAGCGATATCGATGCTTTGGGGAGCTTTGGTGCTCTCGTACTCGGCGAGGGCGGCTGTGGCCGCCTCGGCCAGCTCCGGGGGGAGAGCGCTCCAGACTTCTGTCGCTACTGAGGCTTCTATAAGTTTGAGTGGCACCGTGCCCATGCCGTCGAGGACCCCTTCGCGAGGGTCTTCCCCAAGGAGCTTCGCTTTGAGATAGACCTTCAGATGATGAAAATCATAGCGACGCGCCAACCACTCCAGATGCGACCCCTCTGGGGCCAGACTCATGAGGGTTTTATAGACGGCGCGCAGCTCGTCGGTGAGCACTTCCTCGTACTCTTCGGGCTTTCTCTCGGACGCTTTCGCATAGCCCATCTCGGCGAGGGCGCGCCAGGCCTCTTGCAGATCTGGAGCATCGAGCAACCGCTGATAGTGCGCCCGAGTCAGCAGCTTCGCTTCTAGAGCGCGGATGCGCCCCGTGGCGAACGCGAACGCCCCATCTTGCTCCAAGCGCGTCTCCAAGAGCTCAACGACCATCAGAGCCTCCAAAGAGCATCTGCGCGACTGCGATCTCGAGCTCCTCTTGGGCGCGGCGCAGCAGCGCCGCGAGCGTCACGTTGATCTCGCTGTTCCTGCCCTTGAGCACAAAGCCCCTCTCAAAATTGCGCGTCTCCAGGGAGAGCCGCAGGGCGCCCTTCTTGCCGTGCTGCGCGAGCTGTGCGTTGGCCTCCCTCACAAGGGTCTCGCCAAGCGTTTGGCGATCCCCAGGAGAGAGAATGACTTCTTCGTCCCCGGTCTCACTCGATTTTACCAAGAGTCGCAGCAACCAGCTCTTGTATTCTTGAGCGGGCATAGTAGCGAGGCGTTCTGCGACTTGCTCGAAGACTCGTGCTAATACTTGTCGCTTGGCCTCCAGGACAGCGTTGCGCGCGGCGGCTCTGGCTTCCGCGAGCCGGGCAGCCCGCCGGCTTTGCGCTTCTTGCTGGGCAGAAGATAAGATCGCTTCGCGCTGGCGCTGCGCCTCCAGCTGGGCCTGCTCGCGAATCTGAGCGGCCTGGGCGCGCGCCCCTTCGACTAGACGCTGAGCTTCTGCTCGCGCATCGCTGAGAATCTTCTCGACGATCTTCTCGACGCTCATCACTATTTGATCTGATTGAGCAACAATATCGAGGCAATCAGCCCGAAGATCGCGTAGGTTTCAACGAGAGCCGCTAAGACGATCGCCTTGCCCACTTCGCCGGGCTGCTTGGCGATCATGCTACCACCGGCGGCGCAGACCATCCCTTGGTAGATCGCCGAGAGCAATCCCGCGATCGCCACCGGCAGAGCTGCCACAAAGATCTGATACCCCGTCGACGCGGGGAGGGGATTGGCTGCCGCCCCCAGCTTGCCCAAGATCATAAATGCCGTGATGAAGCCATAGATCCCTTGAGTGCCGGGCAGGGCCGACAGCACGAGCAACGACCCGAACTTGGCGGGGTCCTCGGAGAGGACGCCGTTGGCGACCCGCGCCGAGATCCCAATCCCAATAGCCGATCCTACGCCCGCGAGGAAGTACGCGGCCGCCGCTCCCATCAGCGCCCACGCACTCCCGTCTAGACCCATAATCCGCACGATCTCTGCAGCTCCTTGCATAACTATTTAGCCTCCTTCAGATGAGAGAGTTTTGTCGTGGACTTCATAGTAGACCGACTGTCGCGCGAAGGGCTGGAACGCCGCTCCGCCAGCTTCATAGAACTTGGTGAAGAATTCCACATAGTGCAAGCGCGCCGAGTGCACGAACGCCCCCAGAGAATTGATAATCAAGCTGAACGCTTGCCCCACCGCGATGATCACGACAAAGAGCACCACCCCTGCCAATGAGCCTCCCAGAGCCATCGTCGCTAATTGATTGATCGCCTTGGCGATGAGCCCCGTAGAGACCCCCAGAGCCATGATGCGGCTATACGATAAGACGTCGCCCACTAACCCTGAGACCCCATAGAGCCGGAAGAGCCCGGCAGCGATCCGCCCCAGCATGGCGCGCGCGCGAGCCCCTAAGCTCTCGTGAGGGCGCATGCGCACCAGCGGCCACACGAGTCCTATCACGGTGAGCGCTTGGCCCACGGGCGTCCAGGGGGTGAGCCACCACAGATTTAAGCCCAAAGCAGCAAGAAGCCAAGGGAACTGTTCCCCAAGATCTCCTGGAGAGTCAACATGGCTGAAGAAGACCACCAAGATCGCGCCGACTAACGCGATCTGCAGGCCGATGGGCATCCACTGGGGTGGGAGGCTAGGAGCATCGGCCATGATCGCGCGCATTCCCGCTCCAGCGGCGATCCCCACCCCGGTCATTAGGACCAGCCAGCTCCCTTCGCTCCAGAGCCCCTCCCAGAAGCGCCCTTGGCGGGCTTTGTCGATAAATTCCAGCAGATTGCCCAGGAAGAGCTGAATAAACCCCAACGCGAGCGAGAAGACCAAAAATCCGATGAGCCCTTCGGGTCTCTCTAAGTTGAAGAGCACAAGCCGGCGCAGAAACGCGACGTGGGCGGCCAGGTCCGGGCCGAACCACCCCCCCGTCAGCGCCCCGGCGATCACGGCGGAGACGCCCCCCAAGATGATGAGATTGGCGAAGGGCTGAAAGCCCCGCTTATGACGATAGCGGCGCTTCAGATATGAAAAGATCAGAATGAGCGCCAGCCCATACCCCGCATCCGTGAGCGCGATCCCAAAGAAGATCGCAAAGAACGGCAACACAAACGGGGTCGGGTCGAGCTCACTCTGATTGGGCAGCCCAAAGAGCTTTATCAAAAACTCTGCGGGCTGGAAGAACTTTCTATTCTCTAAGGCGACCGGCGGGACTTCCTCAGGATCGGGCGCGATGCGCTCGAGATAGACTGCTTCACTGTTGTTCTGCAGCGCTCTCTGGAGGTGCTCGAAATCGCTCTGGCGCACCCAGCCCTCCAGCACGAACGTATGGGAGCTGCCCAGCAGCCGTGCCTGGGCTTGCGCCTTAAGATATTCGTTATAGAGATAGTCGTAGAGCGCCTGGAGCTTGGGTTTTTCAGCGAGGAGCGCTTTGGCCCTCTCGGCAATCTGCCCCTGGCGAGCATCTATCTCACTAATGCGGCGCTCGATCTGCGAGAGTATCTCTTTGGGAAGCCCGCCAGTCCCTGGAGGAAGGCTGGGGATGCTGAGGCGCTCCCCCCCATGCTCAGCAAGAATCTTTTCAAATGCTTCTTCAGAATCTCTCAATACAAGAGCGTAGAAGTAGCTCATACGCTCGTCGGCGCTCACGTCGGAGACGAGCGCCGCGTCGCTCAGTTTGGAGTGGATCGCGCTATGAAATTCAGAGAGCCTCTCTGCGGGCAGGCGTCCCAGCAGAAAGAGGGTCGTTGGAGTGGAACGCCACTGCTCGACAGGGAGAGCCAAGTCGCGCCAGGGGAGAAGCTCTGTTTTGCGGGCTTCTAAGTGAGCGCGTTCTGCTTTGAGCTCTGCGCTCTCTTGATCGAGCTGGCGCGCCCGCTGATACGTGGAACGATAGTCGTATTCGTAGGCGATCTTGGCAAGATCCTCAGGGCGGATGAGCTCTTTTAAGTTGAAGAAGCTCTGGATGAACCCCTTCTTTTCGGTGTCGTAGCGCGCGAGGAAATCGAGGGTATAGCGCAGCTCAGCGAGCTTTGTCTCGACGTCGTTGTCTTGGGGGGGCTTGGGGCGCAAGCCTGGGAGGCTCTGCTCTTTTTTATTGGTCAGATCAACGATTTGCAGCACACCCAGCTCTTGCAGGACCGTCAAGACGCGCTCGCGCTCGGACTCATGCCCGATGAGCCGAACTTTTTGCATGCGCGCCAGGCTCATGGCTGCATCACCACGCGCTGGAGCACAAACTCTACGGCAGCGTTCAGATTCTTCTCCGCGTCTTTTTGGATTTGGGCGGCTTGGAGGGCACCTCGTCGCTGGATCTCCTCGGCTTCCTGGTGGGCTTTGCTCTCTTCCGTGGCGATCAAGCGGGCCCCTTCTTCCCGCGCTTGGCGCTTGGCTTCCTCCACCAGCGTGCTAGCGGCCGCACGCGCCTCCGCCACCAGCTCATCGGCTTGACGGCGTGCCTCTTGCTTGATGCGCTCCGCTTGAGCTTCCGCCTCCCGAATGCGCTCTAATACGTCTTGAACCATCTCTGGTTTCCTTCCTGAGTAGAGAGTGAGCAAAGAAAGTTCGAGGTATTCTACTCGCTGTAGCGACTTCTGTCAAACGCTCAGCAGTTGCTTCTCCTTGGCTTGGGCCGTAGCGTCGACCTTGGCTGTGTACTCATGCGTCACTTTGTCAAGCTCCTTCATGAGGCGATCGTGGTCGTCTTCGGAGAGTGTGCCATCTTTCTTCTCTTTATCGAGCTTCTCTTTGACGTCGCGGCGGATGTTGCGCAGGGCGACCTTGGCCTCTTCGGCCTTCTCGCGGATGATCTTCGATAGTTCTTTGCGGCGCTCTTCGGTGAGTCGAGGGATCTTAATGCGCAGCAGATCCCCTTCGACAACGGGGTTAAACCCCAGGTTGGCCGCTTGGATGGCTTTCTCGATCGCGTGGACTTGGCTCTTGTCGAAGGGTTGAATGACGATAAGATCGGGCTCCGGGGCGGTGATGCGAGCTAAGTGCTTCAGCGGGGTGTGCGTCCCGTAGTAGTCGACCTTCACGTCTTCGACCATCGCGGGGTTGGCTCGGCCCGTGCGCAGCTTGATCAGCTCGTGCTCAAAAACTTGGATGGTCTTGTCCATATGCGCCTTCAGCTCTGCG
>JAPWVB010000085.1 GCA_028275205.1 Candidatus Acetothermia bacterium | reverse complement strand
AGCCGCCCGTCGGGGCTGAACGCCACGGAAATGACCTCGTAGGTGTGGCCTGTGAGGGTGCGCACTTCTCTGCCTGTGGCCACCTCCCACAGCTTGATCGTGTTGTCATAGGAGCCGGAGGCCAGCAGCCGCCCGTCGGGGCTGAACGC
This sequence comes from Candidatus Acetothermia bacterium, assembly GCA_028275205.1. Classification (GTDB taxonomy): domain Bacteria; phylum Bipolaricaulota; class Bipolaricaulia; order RBG-16-55-9; family DRXL01; genus JANXCC01. The sequence continues at coordinate 4,558 of JAPWVB010000085.1, read as the reverse complement.
CACGGACCTGACCCAGTTGGTGTGGCCGGAGAGGGTGCGCACGAGGCTGCCACTGGCCACATCCCACAGCTTGATCTCGCCTTGAATGCAAATGCCATAGCTGTCGCGTTTGCCGCAGGAGCCTGATGCCAGGAGGCGCCCGTCGGGGCTGAACGCCACGGAATTGACACTGCCGGTGTGGCCGGGAGTGAGGTGGATGGTAGCAGTAAAGACCTGAGACTCATTGCCCCCTCGGTCCCGCAGCTGGGCATAGACTGTCTTGGGGCCCGCCTGGCTCACCGAGCCACCGTAATACGCCAGATCCCAGTTAGAACGGATGCTACTGAAGCTCTCCCAGTCGCTCCAGGTCCGCCCGTCGTTGGAGAAGCGCATCTGGGCCACCCCGCTCAAATTGTCATTGGCGGTGATGCGCAGCGTCACCGTGACGGAGAAAGTAGAGGTGGCTCCGTTGTTGATGGTGAGTGAACCCGTGGGCGGAGTCCTATCATAGCGGAGGTTCACGCTGCTGCGGTTGTTGTGGTCTTTTCTGCCTGCTTCGTCTTCCAACCACACGTAAAGCGGCTGCTCCCCCTCGGCGGGCACTTGCACCTTAAAGGGCTTCTCAGTAGTGCGTGTTCCATCATCTGGTCGCTCTGGGACAGCCCCGATCTTGTACCAAGCAGCGACCCTGACAGGAATCCGGCCTGGCTCAGGATCATCCCAGTCCACGGCGAAGGAGTTGGTGTTCGTCCAGCTGCTTGGGGTCACCCGCAGGTTCTGCGGGGCTGGCAGAGGCTTGTCGCGGGGAACGAGGGTGATCGTCGCCGTAAAAGCTGGGGATTCATTTCCGGCCCGATCGCGAACTTGGGCATAGACCGTCTTGGAGCCCTCTTGCCTGGTGCCCCCATAGGCCGTAAGGTCCCAATTGCTTCGGGTAGCGCTGTAGCTTTCCCAGGGGGACCACGTCCGCCCGTCGTTGCTGAAGCGCATCTCAAAGACCCCACTCAGGGCGTCGCTGCCGCTGATGCCCAGGGTTACCATTATGAGGGTCGTCGTGGCCGCCCCGTCGTTGATCTTGAGCGCGCCGGTGGGCGGCGTCTTGTCAATGCTCACCTTCACGGTCGTGCTCGCCCGGTTACCCATATTGTCTACGGCTTCCCCTGTGACTGGCTGGTCTTTGCCCTCTTGAGTCAGGGTCTTAGACTCAGAGCAGCTAGCTATCCCCGAGAGGGTATCAACACATTCAAACGTCACTCGCACGTCGCTGTTGTTCCAGCCTTGGGCAGTGGGCCTTGGCTCTAGCTTGGCCGTAATTGTCGGCGGCTCGGTGTCAAGCTTAAGAGCCTTCTCGCACAAGCCCCCACCCTGGTTGCCCCCGAAGTTCGCTGATGTCACGCTGCCGGTGACCGTGGAGTCGGCATCGGCACGAACACCACAGCCACCGTTGTCCCGCACAATGTTGTCACTCAGATCCGCTTGAGAAGCCCTGATGGTTATCCCATCCCCGCCATTGCTCGTGATCGTATTGCCCGTGATGAGCGCTCTGGACCCCAAGACCAGCAAGAGGCCGTGGCTCTTGCTCCTGCTGATGAGATTTCCCCGAAGGGTGATCGAAGAGCTGCGCGCCAGCAGGCCCTCGACGGTGCTCTCCACAAAGGCGTTGTCGCTGAGCACTACCGTGGTGCTGTCCTCAATATACACCCCTTGGCCGCCCTTGACGGTGAACCCGCTCAGGGTGACCAGCTTTGTGCTCAGGATCGTCACAGTGCCCTGGATGGTCACTTTGTCCTTGCCTTCGCCCTGGAGCGTCAGGCGCTTGATGATGGTCAGGTTCTCTTGGTAGGTGCCGGCACCGACTTGAATGGTATCGCCCTCAGAGGCAGCGGTGATGGCTTGTTGGATCTTTGAATAGTGGCAGCCTTGAGGGCAGACGGTGATCGTCCTTTGAGCCAGACCGACGGGAGTACCTAGCCCCAGCCCAAGCACGAGCAGGGCGAGGGCAGCGAGCTTGAGCGGCCGAGAGCGCGTCATGGTGCCACCTCCTGCTGGGGCTGACCCTCTACCTCACCCGTTCCCTCTCCGCAAGCGGAGAGGGGAGGGCGGAGGGTCGCCCCTCGACCCCAATTCTAGCACAGCTCCCCCCTACCTTGACAAGACCCCCTTGCTTAGCTCTCCCTTTGGGCATATAATGCCCAGTACTATGTGGCACTAAAGGAGGGTCTATGCGCAGAATCTCGCTGCTAGCCGCCGCCCTGACGCTGACCGTAGGAATAGCCCTGGCGATCCCTGCCCTCGCCAAGACCATCGAAGTCCCCAAAGACTATCAGACCATCCAAGCGGCCATCAACGCTGCCCAGCCGGGCGACCTCATCCTCATAGCCCCCGGCACGTATAAAGAGAACCTCACAATTCGCAAGAGCATCGAGCTGCGCGGCGCCGACGTCGGCGTCATCGTGGACGGCTCGCGCGCCCGCAACACACCAACGATTCTCATCCAGCGCACCCGCGACGTCGTCATTCAAAACTTGGAGATCACCGGCGGGCGCCGCGGCATCCAAGTCGAGCGCAGCCGCGACGTCATCATCAAAAACAATCTCATTCAGAAGAACCGCCGCCAAGGGATTCTCGTCACCGACAACTCCCAGGGCACGCAGATCATCGAAAATAAAATTTTTGACACCGCTCCCGACGAGGGCAACGTCCTCGGCAACGGCATCATTCTTAATGGCGACAAGAACGCCCAAGTCCTGAAGAACTTTATCGCCCGCAGCGCCTGGAGCGGTTTAAGACTTCTAAGCGCCGTCGCCCATATCGAGGGCAATACTTTCGAGGAGAATCAATATTACGGCATAGAGATCTGGCCCAACTGGGTGGACTCCCCCGACGTGCCCTCCCAAGCTACTGTGCTCGACAATGCTCTCAAGGGCAACGTGCGCGCCGGGATCTTCATCACCGAAGAATCAATCGCCGTAATCGAGAACAATCAGATCCTCGACACTGCAAGAGATAGAGACAATCAATATGGGCATGGCGTCTGGGTCGCCGACGGCGCCCAAGTCTCTCTCACAGGGGACATCGTGACGGGGAGCCAAGGCCACGGACTCTTCTTCGAATCTGGACGCGTGGCTTTGGGAGCAAATGCCGTGACTGCTAGCACAGGGTGCGGGATGCAGATCGAAGATGGCGTTTGGCTCGCCCTAACGACAATAGAGCTAACTCTATCGGACAACAAAGAGGGCAGGGCTTGCGGAATGGCACAAGAGTTACAGCCCGGCCAAACGCTTACAGTGCCTTTCTCTGTCGCACACCCCGGTCGAGTGAAAGCACAAGTCCTCACGCTCACTCAAGACGCTTCGTTAGTTCTGACGCTCTTCGGCCCTGATCACAATAACCCTTATGCTGCTCAAATCCAGAGCCCAGATCTGTTGAAATTGAGCCTTGAGGTTCCTGCAGAGACCATTGCTTTAGGAACACGGTGGCGCGCTGTCGTGGAGAACCGCGGGCCGACGAATGCCCTGGTCATCCCGCAGATTTCTGTTCCGGTCCGCCAAGGGAGCTGCAAAGATATCACCGACGAATTCGGGATTTTGCTCGACCATGAGCCCGATGCTCCGCCGTTCAGCGAACCTCAGTGCGCTGTGCTCTATTCTTCGCTGCGCGCGATGCCCCCAGAGATCCGGCGCACCGTTACTTCCGTCACGAACAATCCCCCGGACGAACAAGTCGCGGGGACATACACGGGGATGGGGCGCATCAATCTCTTCGGGCCGATGCTGCGCCGCACGCTCTCGTTTGTGTTTATTCACGAGATGGGCCACGCCGTCCAAGATCGCTTCGTGACGAGCACGCAGAACGCCCGTTGGCGTGAGCTCTTCCGACGCTCCGGAAAAGATCTAGATAACTTCGTGAGCGACTACGCGCGCACCAACGATCACGAAGATTTCGCCGAGACGTTCGCGACATATATAGACGACGCTTTGGGATTGCTGCAGATCGCGCGGGAGCGCGCCGCCAGAGGCAAGCCCATTCTGCTCGAGAAAGTCAAATTCATGGCCGAGCTCTTTAAACAAATCAGCCCCAACGACTCCGTCTTAACGCTCGTTTATCAAGTGCGCATGAAGACCGACGACGAGCGCACACGCTTGTTAGTACGTCGTGTTTCAGTCTCGTTCGACAGCGACGGCTTGCCCGTGCTGCCTGCGACGATCGAGTGGGAGGAGTTTTAGTATAATAGCGTTGGTGACGGCTATGCCCAAGGCGACCATCAAGTTCACGTACGAAGACTACAAGAACCTCCCGGAGTCCGAGACCAAGCGCTACGAGCTGATCGAGGGGGAGCTGCTCATGGTCCCATCGCCCAGTTTTGAGCATCAAGATATTTCAGTGCATCTCGAAGTTGCGCTCTACGAGTTCGTGCATGAGCATCAGCTAGGGAAAGTCCTCGATGCCCCGCTGGACGTCGTCTTAGACGACGAGAACGTCGTCCAGCCGGATATAATCTTTATCTCAAAAGCGCGCTCTCATATCATTCACAAAGATGCAATCCGCGGGGCGCCGGACCTAGTGATCGAGATTCTCT
>JAPWVB010000084.1 GCA_028275205.1 Candidatus Acetothermia bacterium | reverse complement strand
CGTAATCAACCTCAAGTCTATCGCCACGGGCTGTTGGAGGGCGAGCAAGTCCAAGCACTCTTTTTCGATGGCAATATTGAGCTCATCGACTTGGTCGTCCCAGGCATCGAGGCTTTCAGCCAAGGCGCGGTCGTGCTCGCGCAGGGCTTTGAGGCCCAGATCGAGCCCTTCTAAAACCTTCTCGCCCATCTCGCGAACGGATTGTGTGAGGCGCTCCAACTGCTGCTTATAGCTTTCGCGCACCATGATAAGCTCTATTTTACCCAAATTTCCCGGTGATGTAATCCTCGGTCTCTTTCTTGTCGGGGTTCTCAAAGATCTTAAGCGTCCCAGATACAGAAATGCCGTGAAGTCCGAGACGCGCGCCGCCTGCTGCATATTATGAGTCACGATCACGACTGTATAGCGCTCTTTGAGCTCGAGCATTAAATCTTCGATCTTCGCCGTAGCGATGGGATCGAGCGCCGAGCACGGCTCGTCCATCAAGATCACTTCGGGCTCGATTGCCAGCGTGCGCGCGATGCACAAGCGCTGCTGCTGACCCCCAGATAGATCGTAGCCGCTCTTGGTGTGCAGATAATCTTTGACTTCGTCCCACAGGGCCGCGGCGCGCAGCGCCTGCTCGACGCGCTCGTCCAAGTTCCCCCGAAAGCCGTTGATGCGCAGCCCGAACGCCACGTTCTCGTAGATGGATTTGGGGAAGGGGTTGGGCTTCTGAAAGACCATCCCGATTCTGCGGCGCACCTCGACGGGGTCCACGTCGGGATCGTAGATGTTCTTGCCGTGATAGAGCACCTCTCCGCTGAGGCGCACCCCAGGGACGAGATCGTTCATGCGATTGAAGCAGCGGATGAGCGTGCTCTTGCCACACCCTGAAGGCCCAATGATCGCCGTGATCTTGTTCTTAGCAATATCGAGCGTCACCGAATCGAGCGCTTGTTGTTTGCCGTACCACAAGCTGAGTTGGTGCGTCTGCAAGATAGGTTCTCCTTTGGAGTCGCTCTGGGGGAGGCGCACCTCGGCGCGGCGTTGGGTGACGGCTATGGCCTTCACAAGCTACCACCTCCTCTGGAATTTGATGCGCAGGAAGATCGCCAGACCGTTCAGCACGAGCAAGATCGCTAGGAGCACGACGATTGCGGCCGCAGCGATGTTTGCAAAGCCGTCTTTGGCCTCGCCGATCCACGTGAAGATCTGAATGGGAACAACCGTGAAGTAGTCGCGCAGCCCAGGGATGAACGTCAGGTACTGAAAAGCTCCTAGGAGAATGAGCAGGGCGGCTTCGCCCATCGCTCGCGAGAGCGAGATGATCAGCCCCGTCAAGATTCCCGGGAGGGCATAGGGCAACACATGCGAGCGCACGACCTGCCAGCGCGTCGCGCCCACAGCATACGCCGCCTGACGGATCGAGTCGGGGACAGTGCGCAGCGCCTCTCGCGCAGCGATGATCACCATGGGCAAGATCAACAGCGTCATCGTCAGGGCACCCGTGAGAAGGACGCGGTCCATCTTAAGCGCGCGCGCTAAGATTTCCAGCCCAATGATCCCGTAGATCACCGAGGGCACGCCGGCAAGATTGACAATCAAGAGCTGAATGAGCTCGGTGAGCGGGTTTTTGGTGGCGTACTCTTCGAGATAGATCGCCGCGCCGACCCCGATGGGCAGGGCGAAGAGCGCCGTCAGCCCCACTAAATAGAACGACCCCACGATGGCGCTGGCCAGTCCGGCTCGCTCGGGCGAGTTAGAATCAAAACTCGTGAGAAAATCCCAGATGGCGCGCGCCCAGCTGCGCGTGATGGGAATCTGCGCCGTCTGCTCAGCGTCAAGTGCTATTGTCAATAATTCCCCATCGCGCTCGATCTGTACAGCAAGCGGGCCCGGCTGGGGCTTTCTTTGCGCTGCGACGATGAGCGCCTCCCAAGCTTGGCGCGAGCCCGTCACGGGAATGTCTTCGATCTGCACTAAAATATCTCCAGGGCGCAGCCCTGCACGAAAGCCCAAACTCTCTTCGGGAAGATAGTCTATAGCGACGCGCAGCGCGCCCGTCTGAGGGTCCATCTGGGGCAGAAGATCGCCGAAGATCTTTGTGGGATCGCCGGAGATCCAGCCGATGGGCAGAGTCTCTTGGGGAAGATGCGCGATGGCCTCCCAGACCTGTGCTGAGCGATAGACGGTCTGAGAGCCGATGTGAATGATCGCGTCGAATTCGCCGATCCCCGCGCGCGCGGCTTCGCTCTCCGGGACAAAGTCGTTCACGATGACGTAGGGGAGATTTTTCGCATCCCACTGGATGACCATCGTAGAGACCACCAATCCCGCGCGGGAGGCCGCGCGCATGGCCATCAGCGGGCGCGCGTTGATGAGAATATAGACGATCAGAGCGACCAACAGCGCGAAGCTGATGAGGATCGTGCTGAAGGTGAGCGAGCCAAAGAGCGTGCTCTTGACCTTGCGCCAAGTCAGCGAGCGTCTGTCGCGTGGCAGCGTCTGCGCGCTCATTCGTACTGCTCCCGGAAGCGCCGCACGATCCAATAGCTGAGAATATTTAAGAGCAACGTCATCACAAACAAGAGTGCCCCGATCGCGAAGATCGTCGCCCAGATGAACGCTCCGGCTTCCGCATCTCCCGTGGCGACGTTGACGATGTGCACCGTGAGCGTTTCGAGGGGCTTGAGCAGATCGGGGGGCCAAGTCGGCACCCGCCCGGCGGCGATGGCGACGATCATCGTCTCGCCGATGGCGCGCGACATCGCTAAAATAGTCGCCGCAGCGATCCCCGACAGCGCCGCGGGCAGCACGACCGAGCGAATCGTCTCGTACTTCGTAGCGCCGAGCGCATAAGCCCCCTCACGCAGCTCGCGCGGCACCGCGTAGATAATATCTTCGCTCAGAGAAGAGACCAAGGGGATGATTGCGATCCCCAGCGCAATGCCTGCGCTAAGCGCGTTCCAGAACTGAATCTCTGGGAGCACCGAACGCAGCAGCGGCGTCACAAAGAGCAGCGCAAAATACCCGTAGACGACCGTAGGAATCCCAGCGAGGATCTCTAAGATGGGCTTGGCGACCTTACGCACGCGCTCCGACGCGAACTCGCTCAGATAGATGGCGCTGAGCAGCCCGATGGGGACAGCAACGAGCAGCGCGATCCCGGTGATAATCAGCGTGCCGACGATCAACGGCAGGGCGCCGTAGGACGGGGTCGAGATATCTGTGGGTGCCCAGCGCGTGCCTCCCAGAAACTCCCCGAGAGGGACTTTGGCGAAGAAGATCCCTGAGCCAGAGAGAAAGAGCCAAATAGTGATTGTCGTGACGACGACGGCCAAGAACGCGCAAGAGAAGAGCACTCCTTGGATGAGGCGCTCTTTGAGATACCGCCCTGGGGGGGCGTGAAGGGCAGGTCGAGTCGCTATCGTTGGCTTCATGGTTCTGATCACTTCTATATAGTTTTCCCCACAAAATTATAGCATCGAGGCACGGGCACGGTCAAATGGGCAGGGAGGGGGGCCGGGCCTCCCAGGGTCGGGGTCTCCCTGGGAGGCCCGGCTGGAGGGGTTGGTCTACTTGCAGTGTTCGCCGTACTTCTTGCGAATATCTGGCAAAGACAACCCGGAGTAGTTCCCGCCGAAAGCCGTGCCGGTGATGCGCTTCTTCCAGCACGTGCGCGCCTCGTCACGCACCTCGCGCGGTGCAGGCAGATACCCCGCTTTGTTGAGCATAAACTGCTGATTGCCCAAGCGCGACTCATCGAGATAGAAGTTGATGAACTCGTCAACGGCGGGGCGCTCGCCGCTCTTCTTGTTGACGTAGATGAAGAGCGGTCGGCTCAACGGCTGATAGCTGAACGCTAAGATCGTATCCACCGTGGGCAGGATGCCCTTGCACTCGCCGCCCTTGTTCTCTAAGGGCTTCTTGCCGTTCTTGGCCCGGCGCGCGTTGATCTCCTTGAGGACGTCTTCAGGAGTGCTGATCAGCTCGCGGCGCGGATCAATCGCCACGGCTTGGACGAGCTGGGTGTTGTTCACGAAGAAGTTAAACCCAAAGTACGTGAGGGCAAAGGGGTTGGCACCCGTCTGTTGCGCCAAAAGCTGATCTTCCTCGGTGCCGAAGTAGTCTTGGCGGGTGTCGCCCTCTTTGCCGTTAATGGCCGACGTGAAGAAGTCGAACGTGCCAGACGTCTCGGCGGCACCGGAGAGCGTGATCTCGGCGTTGGCGAGGGTGCTGCGGACCTGATTCCAGCGGGTGATATACTTTTCGGCTTCTTTGGCCCACAGCAGCTCCAGCTCGCCGACGGTCAGACAGACGGGAGCGTTGCCGAAGATCTGCGTCTTGGTGCTGACGGCAACGGTGAGGCCATCGAGGGCGACGAGAAGCTCAATATATTCGATATTGTTCTTGGCAGCCGTCTCGATCTCCGATGTTTTGATGGCGCGGGAGGCGTTGCTGATGTCGGTCTCGCCCGTAGTAAAGCGCCGGAAACCTCCCGACGTGCCGCTGACGGCCACGGTGACGTTGACGTCCGGGCGGACTTTCTTGAACTCTTCGGCCATCGCTTTGGTGATGGGAGCGACGGTGCTGGAGCCATCAGCGAGGATGTTCTTGGAATCCTTGGGGGCTCCTGGCTGCCCCAGAGCCGACAGGACGACCGAGCCGACGACCACCACCGCGACGAACGCCGCGCGTCTCACGAGAGATGCGCTGAACTTCATATTGTCCTCCTTTTAAGCATA
>JAPWVB010000013.1 GCA_028275205.1 Candidatus Acetothermia bacterium | reverse complement strand
AGCCGCTTCCAGAGCGCTTAGGGCACAGCGCGCATGGCCATTCCTCATCATCGTCGACAGTCACGCCGCTGCACCACCCCTGCTGCGAGCAGGACGATGGCGCTCCCAGTTTTCACGGAGATCTCTGCTGTGGGGCTTGCCCTGCTCTGCCCAGCGCCATCGCTGACCTTGGCTCCTACACACTCTATCTGTCTCTGACCGTCGTCGAACCACAGGAGAAGGGCCTCATCTTCCTCGCGCTCCTGTGGCATCCTCCTACTCTCTAAAGCCTCTCTTAGCGTTTCAGTTTCTTTTTCACTTTATCTCATTTCGGGCTTGAGAAAGCCCTAACCAAACAGAAGGAGGCTTTATGAAGAGGCTTCATGCTACATTCGCTGGTCTGACGCTGCTCATGCTCATCGGTGGCGGCTGGGCGCTGGCCCAGGTCTTCGGCATCGGCCCCTACAGCGGGGGAACGCTCACAGTGATCTATCGCCTGACGAACATGGAGAACGATCCCAGTCCCGCGACCCTCACGTTGAAGATCGTGCCTGAAGGGTCCAAGTTCAAAGTGACCGAGACTTTTGAGCTGCTGGCAGATTCTGCGCAGCTTCAGGTGCTGGTCTTCTCGCACGGCTTTGCCCACGTCCCCAAGGGGTATCTGGACATGACGCCCATCAGCGCCTTAGACAATCGCGAGGTCCAACCCAACAGAGAGATCTTGCTCCCAGAAGGCGCAAAGCTCGTCACTTCTGAAGAAGTCGTGATCGGCGGCGTCAAGGCCGTGAAGGGGATCTACACCCACCCGAAGTTCGAAGACCAACGGGCGATCGTCGCCATCAGCGATCTGGAGTCGCGCAAGATCCTTCCGTATCCGCCACTGTTGCGCATCGAGAAAAAAGAGGGCGACAAATGGACGCTTGTCGCGCTCACCGAGCTCGTGAGCGTCGAACGGAAGCCTTAAACTGAATGGTCCTCACCCCGGCCTGCGGCCACCCCTCTCCCGACCTCACCCTGACCCTCTCCGCTCGCAGAGAGGGAACGGGTGAGGTGAGAGGGGCCGGGGGTGAGGGCCGGGTGCACAGTCCAGGCGAAGCCTGGAAAGGAGACTGCGATGATTGAGCTGAAGAACGTCCACAAAGTCTATCCGATGGGGGAAGTGAGCGTCCCGGCCCTGCGCGGCATCAACCTCACGATCCACCCTGGGGAGTTCGTGGCGATCATGGGGCCGTCAGGGTCGGGAAAATCTACCCTGATGCATCTATTGGGATGCTTGGATCTGCCCAGCGACGGCGTCGTCCAGCTCGACGGAAAAGATATCACTACGCTTGACGAGGACACGCTCGCGCAAATTCGGGGCAAGAAAGTGGGCTTTGTCTTTCAGACGTTCAATCTCATCCCGACGTTGACGGCGCAAGAAAATGTCGAGCTGCCCCTGTTCTTTCAGGGGGTTCCGCGCGAAAAGCGCCGCGCTCGTGCAGCAGAGCTCCTGCGCAAGGTCGGGCTGGACGGAAGACTGCACCATAAGCCCGCGCAGCTCTCCGGCGGGGAGCGCCAGCGGGTCGCCATCGCCCGGGCGCTTGCCAACGATCCAGAGATCATTCTCGCTGACGAGCCCACGGGCAACCTGGACTCGGAATCCGGCAAAGCGATCTTAGAGCTCCTGGCGCAACTCCACCGCGAAGGGAAGACGATCATCCTAGTGACGCACAACCCCGAGGCGGCAGCCTATGCCCAGCGCATCGTGCGCATTCGAGACGGCCGGCTCGTCGAAGAAGTCGCTGCAAATGTTATTGTAGGAGGTGTCTATGCTTCTCGATAATATCAGACTGTCGGTGCGCAATCTGCGCCATCGGCCCAAGCGCAGCTGGCTCACGATCGTGGGCATCTTGATCGGCGTAGCTGCCGTAGTCGCGCTGGTCTCCCTGGGCCAAGGGATGCAAAGGTCTATCACGCAAGAGTTTGAAGCCTTCGGCTATAACGTCGTGATGATCGCCGGGCATGGCGAGCATCGCTTGGGCATGGGGGCGTTGCTCGGCGCGCACACGTTTCAGTTGGACTTAGCCCCGATTAAGAATATCCCCGGTGTCGAAGCCGTCGGCGGCGTCTTGGTGAAGACGCCCTATATCAGCGCGGGACGCCGCGAGGGGTATCTCTTGACGTGGGGAATAGCGCCGGAACTGATGCAATCGTTCAGCAACTACTACAAGCCCGCGCTGGGGCGGTCGCTCAAGCCAGGCGAACGCCAGACAGCCGTCTTGGGAAGCACCATCGCTCAAGATTTGGGGCTTGCCGTGGGCGATACGTTCGTGATCGAGACGCTGGAGTTTGAGGTCGTGGGCATCTTAGAGAAGCGCGCTGACCCCGACGTCAACTATGCGATTATGATCCCCATAGCGACGCTGCAAGAGTTATTTGGCGAGGGCGACAAGCTCTCGTTGGTCTTGATTCGCACGGCCCAGCATGGGCACGCCGGCCATGACGTCAACTCCATCGCCAAGGAAGTCCGCCGCATCGTCAGAGAGCAGCGCGGCAAGGACGATCTTAACGTCCATACGACGGGCGAGATGCTCGATCTCATGCAGAACTTGGTGGGGATTATTCAAGCAGCCTTGGGCGGGATCGCCGCGATCTCGCTTCTGGTGGGCGGTGTCGGCGTGATGAATACGATGTACACGGCTGTGTTGGAGCGCACGCGCGAGATCGGCGTGATGAAGGCCGTAGGAGCGCGCCGACGACATATTTTGATGCTCTTTCTATTGGAGTCGGGCTTCATGGGGCTGATCGGCGGGTTGCTTGGAGCGTTCGTGGGCTTAGGGATCGCTCTGGGCATCAAGCTGCTTGCGCCGATCTTTTTGCCGGGGACGGCTCTCGAAGTGGGGTTTTCGCCGGGGCTGATGCTGAGTGTTCTGGTCTTCTCGTTCGCGTTGGGGGCGCTGTCGGGGTTCTTCCCCGCGCGCGAGGCCGCCAAGCTCCCGCCGGTAGAGGCCCTACGCTATGAGTGACCTAGGGCCGTTGCGACGCTCGTAGCAGCAAGATATAAATTGACACGAGAGCGTGGGTCGGCTATACTAGGCTCTGTCCACCCCAGGTGGGGTGGGATACCACATCAAGGGTGAAGATTATGATCCACCACGAAGACAGCCAGAGATCAGCGGCGCAGCAAGCGACTCTCCAAGTCACGGGGATGACCTGCGCCTCGTGTGTGGCGCACGTGGAGCGGGCGTTGCGCGAGCTGCCGGGGGTCTCGCAAGCCATTGTGAATCTCGCCACGGGCACGGCCAAGGTCGAGTTCGACCCCTCCCAAGTCTCGCTCGAGCAGATGGCACAAGCCGTTCGTGAGGTGGGCTATGAGGCTGCCCCTATCGTCGAGGCCAGGGAGGCCGTAGATCGCGAGCGCGAGGCCCGCCAGCGAGAGATAAAGCGCCAAGGGTTCTATCTGGCGTTCGCTGCCCCGTTGAGCGCGATCATTATGCTTGGGACGTTCCGGGACTATTGGATCTTCCCGTACTTTGTGCCGGAATGGCTCGGCAATAAGTTTCTCTTGGGGCTGCTGACGACGCCCATCGTCTTTGGGCCGGGGCGGCAGTTCTTTGTCAACAGTTGGCGCGGGTTGCGCGCCGGCGTCACCGATATGAATCTCTTGTACGCGACGGGGATCGGCGCAGCGTATCTGATCGCGGTGATCAACACGCTCTGGCCCACGGCAGGCTTTGGCGGCGAGGGCGCGACGTTCTATGAGTCGGCAGCCCTGCTGACGACGTTCATCGTGCTGGGGCGCTTCTTGGAAGCGCTGACCCGCGGACGGACCAGCGAGGCGATCAGAAAATTAATGAGCTTACAGCCCAAAGTCGCGCGCGTCTTACGGAACGGGCAGGAGCAAGAGATCCCCGCCGAAGCCGTGCAAGTCGGGGATATCGTGATCGTGCGCCCCGGCGAGCGCATCCCCGTGGACGGCGTTGTGTTGGAGGGCTACTCTGCTGTAGACGAGTCTATGATCACTGGGGAGTCCATGCCCGTGGAGAAGAAGGCCGGCGACGAAGTCATCGGCGGCACGATGAACAAGACCGGCTCCTTCAGATTTCGGGCGACCAAAGTCGGCAGAGAGACGGCGCTGGCACAAATCATAAAGCTCGTCGAAGATGCGCAGACCTCGAAAGCTCCCATCCAAAGGCTTGCCGACTGGGTCGCCGGGCACTTCATCTTAGGAGTGCACGCCCTGGCGCTGCTCGTTTTTATCTTCTGGTTCTTTGTGGGGTATAACGCCTTCTTCGATCCCAGCACGAGCTTTCTGCTCAGCCCCCATAAGCTTGGGGAGATCGGGGTCTTTGGGTTTTCGCTCTTGCTCTCGATCACCGTCTTGGTGATCTCGTGCCCGTGCGCGGTGGGGTTAGCGACTCCCAGCGCGATGATGGCTGGCACGGGGAAGGCCGCCGAGCACGGCGTGCTCTTCAAGGGCGCTGACGCCATCGAAGCGGCAAGCAAGCTGACGACCATCGTCTTTGACAAGACGGGCACGCTCACCAAGGGCGAGCCCTCGGTGACGGATGTGATCACCCCTCACCCCTACCTCACCCGTTCCCTCTCCGCTTGCGGAGAGGGGCAGGGAGAGGTAAGGGGAGAGGGGATGGGGGTGAGGGTCGAAGAGCTAGAGGTGCTGCGCCTGGCGGCCATCGCTGAGAAGAACTCTGAGCACCCTCTGGGCGAGGCCATCGTGCGCGCCGCCCAGGAGCACAATATAGAGATTCCGCCGGCAGAAAGCTTCAACGCTATCCCCGGACATGGAGTAGAGGCTCGCTATCAAGGGAAAGAGATTCTGCTGGGCAACCGCAAGCTCATGGCCGAGCGCGGCGTGGATATTTCAGCTCTCTTGGCTCACGCTGAAACGCTAGAGCAAGATGGCAAGACCGTGATGTTCGTGGCTCTCGACAGGAAAGCCCTGGGCTTGATCGCCGTGGCCGACACGCTGAAAGAGTATTCTATCGAAGCAGTGCAGCAGCTCCATCGGTTGGGTCTCTCCGTCGTGATGATCACCGGGGACAATAGGCGCACCGCCGAAGCGATCGCGCGCCAGCTGGGCATCGATCGCGTTCTCGCTGAAGTTCTTCCTCAAGATAAAGCCGAAGAGATCAAGAAGCTCCAAGCCCAGGGCCAGCGCGTGGCCATGGTCGGCGACGGGATCAATGACGCCCCGGCGCTCGCCCAGGCCGATGTGGGCATAGCTATCGGTTCAGGGACGGACATCGCCAAAGAGACCGGCCACGTCATCCTCATCAAAGAGGACCTGCGCGACGTGGTCGTGGCCATAGAGATCGCCAAGGCGACGATGCGCAAAGTCAAACAGAATCTCTTCTGGGCGTTCATCTATAATACGTTAGGGATTCCCATTGCGGCGGGCTTGCTCTATCCCCTCGCGAAGATCGTGGTCAGCCCAGAGCTTGCGGCGTTCTTCATGGCGACAAGCTCCGTGTCGGTCACGCTCAACACGCTCTTGTTGAAGCGCTTCCGGCCATCGCTAAAGATGCTTGCTGAAGGGACCAAGCGGCCGGCTCCCACAGTCGTTACTGCTCCCACAGGAGGCGAGTGATGAACGAACGAAAGATCTTGCGGGTGAGCGCCTTGGTCTACACGGGGATTTCGCTTTGTGTCGCGATACTCTTCTTCGTAGCGGCATCGGCGCTTGGGTATTCTATGATGGCGCGGGTGGGCGGGACGGTTTGGGTCTTTCTGCTCTCGATGATCGTGAGTATGCCCATCGTGACGTCGTATTGGAAGAAGCGTCACCAAGGAGACGCAGTGGCTTGAGCTTGAGTTGAAGGGGATCGGCACGCTGTCGAGAGTCTTCCGATGGGAGGGCGACATGGTAAGGCCATGAAAGTTGATCCGATAGCAACAGCCCAAACGAAAGCGCGCTATGACCGCAACGCTCCGCTGTATGATCTGATCGAAGGGCCGATGGAGCTGCTGGCCTTAGGGATCGTCAAGCTGATCGTGGCCCGAAAGCACTAGTTTCATCAGAAGGATCACTATATAATAGGAGATACGCCCAGAGCAAAAAAGAGCAGCGTCAAACCACGACGAAGAGGTCTCCGCGCCGCCTCTGGCTGTGGGGAATCGTCGGGGTGGGAGCAGTGGGGCTGATCGCCCTCATCGGGGTCTTTCAGACTTCGCAAAGCTCTCTTGAAGCCCAGCCCCTGCCCAAGCGGGGCGATCAAAGCTTACTGAGCCTTCTTGGCGGAGTATCTTGGGCGCGGGCCGGAGAACCCCGTGCGCTAGGCAGAGCCTATGGAGCGTGATAGGTCTTTGCGGATCGAGCACGGCTCGCTCTTGCTCTACTATTGCTTTGACGTTGGCGACGAGATTCTGCTGGAGAAGATCGAGAGCATCTTCGGCGAGGCGCCCACTACTTCACACTTGGTGGTGGAGCGCCTCACCCCGGCGTATGTGCAGTACCGTCGGGCGCCGTTGCTCATCGAGATGGGGCCGGTGGCGCTGGGCGCTTCCTACGCTCCGGCCGTCTGCCGCGCCAAGCTCTATGATTTCGGCGTCATCAGTATTATCTTCAAGCTGCCGCTGCAGGGGGAACTTCAGAATCTCGTGGGAGTAGCCACGGAGTTGGTAGGCAGCCCCAAGGTCTATCAGATCGCGTATCAGCAGTTACGACGATTGCAGGACGCCCTAGCCCCGGGGATCGTGCAAGCGACGCACCTCCAAGAGCTTGAGTGGGAGGATTACGCGATCTTCTCCATAACCCAGTGGGATCGCCCGCTGAGCGCGCAGCAGCTCTTAGATACCTACGGCTCCGAGATCGCCAAAATCTTGCGCTGCGAGATCGAGCCCCTCAGCCCAAGCGAGCTGTCAGAAGCGATCCGCCAGCCCCTGTCGTACTACGAGGACGAGCTTGTCATCGTCGATTGGAATGCCGCGTTTATCTATGACCCGCGGCAGAGCTATGACGTGCCCGATGTCTTAGAGTACGCCGTGGCCATGCTGCTGGAGCTGCGCACCTACGACGCCCTCTTGGATCGGGTCTTGGATCGCGCCTATGACGATCTCGAGAAGAAGCCCAGCATCATGACGTTGCGTCCGTTCGCTACGATTATTGACTATCTCTCTGAGGTGAAGCTCGACGTCTCGGAGGTGATTGAAAAAGTCACCAACTCGCTCAAGCTCATCGGGGACCCTTACCTGGCGCGGGTCTACACACGGGCAGCAACCCGCTTCGGATTGTCCGCCTGGGAGGCGAGCCTGCGCCACAAGCTCGCCACCGTCGAGAGTCTTTATGAGCTGCTCTACGAGCGCACGCAAGCGCGCCAGCTCGTGGTCCTAGAGCTGTTGATCGTCGTGCTCTTTGTGCTCGATATTCTCTTGCTCTTGCTGGAACCGCTGAGCAAACGCTGAATCTACAAAGGAGGTACACATGGTTCAGGATTTCGTGCACGTCGTTGAGACGAGCAAATCGTTCCACGAAGCTGTGATCGCGGTGCGCAAGGCCGCGGAGGCTCATAAGTGGGGCATCTTGGGGGATTATGACTTTTCGGAGATCTTGGCTGCGAAGGGATTTCCTCAGGCGGAGCACGTGAAGTCTATAGATATCTGTGCTCCGGCGCACGCCAACGCGCTCATGGGCGCGGAGCGTCTGACGGGGCTGTGTATGCCCTGCAGCGTCTTAATTTTCACAGAGAAGGGCAAGACGAAGATCGCCGCGATGCGGCCGGGGGCAGTCATGCCCCAGATCTTCCCGCAGGCTGTTCAAAAAGTTGGCGATCTGCCAAAGAAGATCGACGCGGAGATCCAAGCGATCCTCGATGCCGCCGCACGGTAATCACTAAAGGAGGCGCTCATGCAAGAAGGACAACAGCCGACGGCAGAAAAACCCGTCGCAGCGTTTGTACTCTCGCTGCTGGCGGGGCTGTGGATGTTAGCCACCGGGACGATGATGTCCGGCGTCGGAGAGTGGGGAATGGGCGGATGGATGTGGGGCCACGGGATGATGCGGGGCTTGGCTCCCACGTTGTGGTGGCCGTGGTTCGGCCTCATCGCTGGGATTGTTGTCTTAATCGGGGCAGCGATGCTCTACGCTAAACCGGAGCAGCGCCAGACGTGGGGGATCGTGATCATCATTGCGTCGGCGCTGAACTTCTTTGTGGGAATGGGAGGCTTGGTGGCAGGAGTGTTGGGCGTCATCGGTGGGGCGCTGGCATTGAGCAAGAGCTAATACCGATCATGAAGGCAGCGATCTATGACGCAGTGATGTGGCCCGTAGAGAGACTCTGGCTGCGCCCATTGCGCCAGCGTTTGGTGAGCACAGCTCGTGGACGTGTGCTGGAGATTGGCATCGGCACAGGCGCGAATTTGCTCTATTATCCAGCCGAAATTGAGTTGACGAGCATTGACCCTAACGAAAACTTTCTCAAGCGAGCGCGCCATCGCGCTACTACTTTAGGGCGCCCTATAACGCTGCTCGTTGGACACGCTGAAGAGCTCCCCTTTGCTGATCGGTCTTTTGATACGGTGATCGCGTCTTTCGTCTTTTGCACCGTAGCTGATCCCGTACGAGCGCTGTGCGAAGTCCGTCGTGTGCTCAAGCCCGGTGGTCAGTTCAGGCTCCTTGAGCATGTACGCGTGCACAATCCTGTGGGCGCGAAAGTCCAAGACCTCTTGACACCCCTCTGGAAGCACATTGCCAATGGGTGCCACCTGAACCGAGATACGTTGAGCTTGGTGCAGTCCAACGGGTTTCGCACAGAGTCTGTGCGGGAGTACCTCAACGGGCTTGTGCTAGAGGTCGGGGCAAGAGCTGTTTAAAATCTTTTTATTATGGATGAACGCATCGAAGACATCCAGATTGAAGGAATGCACTGTGCCGGCTGCGCCGACGAACTAGAACAAGCCATCACGCGCCTGCACGGTGTGACTGAAGCGAGAGTCAATTTCGCGTTGGGCATCCTGCGCGTGCGCTACCATGCGAGCGCGTTGAATCGGGCGCAACTCGTCGAGCACGTCAAGCGCATCGGCTATACGACGCATCGCGCCCACGAACAAGAGAGCGAACCTCAATCGCTCTGGAGGCGGCGCGAGGCCATCTTCACGGGCATCTCCGGCGCGCTGTTAGCCCTGGGGCTCGTGCTTTCATTGTTGAAGCTCGATCTGGTGCTACTTATTATCTTTGGGCGCGCGCTCTCACTCTCCACGGCGCTGTATCTGGCTTCGGTGCTCTTTGGGGCTTATCACTTCGCGCGCAAGGGGCTGTACGCGCTCAAGACGTTCTCGCTGGGCATCAATTTTCTGATGAGCCTTGCGATCCTCGGGGCGATCGTCATCGGAGAATACGTCGAAGCGGCGAGCTTGGCGTTTCTCTTCTCGTTGGCTGAGCTGCTCGAAGAGTTTTCCGTCGAGCGCGCGCGTCGGTCATTGCGCGAGCTGATAAAGCTCGCTCCCCGCGAGGCGCGCGTGCGCCGCGATGGGGAAGAACTCCTCTGCCCCATCGAAGAGATCGCCGTCGGCGAAGTCTGTATAGTGAAGCCTGGGGAGAGGATCGCCCTCGACGGCCAGGTGCTCTCTGGAAGCTCTTTTGTGAACCAAGCGCCCATCACTGGGGAATCCATCCCCGTGGAGAAAAGACCGGGCGATGAGGTCTTCGCCGGCACGATCAACCACGAGGGCTATTTAGAGATCAGGGTCACCAAGCGTGCCAAGGACACGACGCTCGCAAAAATCATTCACTTAGTTGAAGAAGCCGAAGCTCAGAAAGCCCTCAGCGAAAGATTTGTGGATCGTTTTGCAAAATATTACACGCCCGCTGTAGTGTTCGTTGCGCTCTTAGTAGCGACCGTCCCAGCGATCTTCTTCGGGGCTGCGTTTGCAGAGTGGTTCTCCCGCGCGCTGGCGCTCTTAGTCATCGCGTGCCCGTGCGCGCTTTTGATCTCGACACCAGTCTCGATTATCTCGGCGATCACCAGCGCCGCACGCCACGGCGTGCTCATCAAGGGCGGGGTCTACCTAGAAGAACTAGGACAAATAAAAACTATTGTCTTCGACAAGACAGGCACGCTGACGACGGGCCAGCTCACCGTGAGCGATATCATCCCGACGGACACCATCTCCGTGGCAGAAGTGCTGCGCATTGCCGCAGCGCTGGAGCGCAAGAGCCAGCACCCTATCGCCCAAGCGATCGTGCGTGCGTATGAGGAGCGCACGGCGGGGGAGCCGCTCCCCGATGCCCAAGAATTCACGTCGTTGACGGGCCAAGGCGTCCAAGCTAAGCTTAATGGCACGCTCTATCGAGTGGGCAAGCCCGAACTCTTTAACGCCGATGGGCTTGCTCACAATTTCGCAGCCCAAGCTAAGACGGTCATCGGTGTGGGCACGCCCGATCGTTTGCTGGGGCTGATTACTATAGCTGATACTATCCGTCCTCAAGCTCAACAGGCCGTGCAGCGCCTCAAAGATTTAGGGATCGAAGTCGTGATGGTTACGGGGGACAATGAAGCTACGGCTCGCGCGGTAGCCCAACAATTGGGGATTACGCACTATCACGCGGGGGTCTTGCCCGAAGAGAAGGTGCACGAAATCGAGCATCTGAGGAGCGAGTATGGCCGTGTGGCGATGGTCGGCGACGGGGTGAACGATGCGCCGGCTCTTGCTGCTGCTACTGTGGGGATCGCGATGGGCGCAGTAGGTTCCCATGCCGCGCTCGAGACATCACACGTTGCGCTCATGGGGGATGATCTCAGCAAATTGCCCTATCTCATTGAGCTGAGCCGCCGCACGCGCCGCGTCATCCAACAGAACATCTTCTTCTCGATCCTGACGAAGCTCACCCTTGGGCTTGGGGTCTTCCCCGGCTACGTGACGCTCGTATTAGCTGTGCTCGTTGGGGACATGGGGGCTTCGCTGGCGGTGACGGGCAACGCGCTGCGCCTAGCGCAGATCATGCCCAAGGGGTGATCTCATGACAACGAAAGCCAAGCTCACATGCCCAGAGTGCGGCTTTGTACAAGACGTGGAGATGCCCACGGAGAGTTGTCAGTTCTTCTATCGCTGTGTGCACTGCCATAAAATCCTCAGACCTAAGCCGGGGGACTGCTGCGTCTTCTGCTCATACGCCGATGTTCCCTGCCCATCAAGGCAAGCCCAAGCCGGGATCGGTTACAGTGTTACTGCTCACAAGAGCGGAGCCTCTCGCGATCTGGCTGGTGCTATCCCAAGGTGCTGATACGCCCGCTCTGTGGCGACCCGGCCTTGGGGCGTGCGCTGAATGAACCCTTTCTTTAAGAGATACGGCTCGTAGACTTCCGAGAGCGTGTCTTTCTCCTCGCTGAGCGCCGCTGAGAGGGTCTCCAGCCCCACCGGCCCACCGCCAAATTTCTCAATGATCGTTCGGAGAATCTTGCGATCTAATTCGTCTAGGCCCTCTTCATCTATCTGGAGCATCGCTAGGGCTTGGCGAGCAAGTTCTTTGTCAACGAGAGATTTCTTCTTCACTTGAGCGAAATCGCGCACGCGCTTGAGCAATCTGTTGGCGACCCTGGGGGTACCCCGCGCCCGACGGGCGATCTCTTGAGCAGCATCTTCAGTGATCTTCACTCCCAAGATAGAAGCCCCGCGCAGCACGATCTCCTTCAGCTCAGACTCGTCATAGAAGTCCAGATGAAAGACGACTTCGAATCTATCTCGCAGCGGGTTTGTCAGCAGCCCCGTGCGCGTCGTCGCGCCGATGAGCGTGAACTTGGGAAGGTCTAATCTGATAGACTGCGCGTGCGGCCCTTCCCCAATGATGAGATCGAGCTTAAAATCTTCCATCGCCGGGTAGAGCAGCTCTTCCACGTTGCGTCGGAGTCTGTGAATCTCGTCAATGAAGAGCACATCTTTGGGGTTGAGATTGGTGAGGAGGGCGGCCAAGTCGCCGGGGCGCTCGATGGCCGGCCCGGAACTGATCTTGATGTTGACCCCCATCTCGGCAGCGACGATAAACGCCAAGGTCGTCTTGCCCAAGCCCGGCGGGCCGTGGAGCAATATATGATCTAAGATGTCGCCGCGGGCGCGGGCGGCTTCCATATAGAGCTTCAACTGCTCTTTGAGCTGGGTTTGCCCGATGAATTCGGACAATCTCTGCGGGCGCAATGACAGAGCGACTTGGTCTTCCTCGAGCTCTTCCCCCCGCAAGATCGCCTCGCGCGGCATATTGTTATTTTACTTATCAGCCAAAGTATGAGCAAGCGCACAAGCCTGAGCTCGCTGCGCGGTTCTGTAGCTTGCCAATGCAGAGCATATCGGTTACACTGAATTTGGGTGATCGTATGGCCACCCGTGTGCGATCTTTAGAAGCGGAGGGTGAACGCTTATACCGAACCCGTTTGCGTCGCCTCCTAGAAAAAGACCACTACGGCGAATATGTAGCTATTGAAGTCGAGTCCGGCGACTATTTTCTGGGCAAGACGATGGGCGAGGCCCTCGCTGCTGCTGCGCAGAAGTATCCTCGCAAGCGCTTCTACTTTTTGCGCATCGGCTACCCTGCTGCCATCTCGTTTAAGAATCACAATTCCCTATGAAACTGGAAGGGGTGTTCGATGCCTACTTGGCTCCGCGCTTGCAACTGGCCACTGCGCGACAGTGGCCCTTAGACGTGGTCGTTGACACGGGCTTTAACGGCGAGCTGGTGCTGCCGCGCAAGCTCATCCGCCGATTGAGGTGGCCCCTGAAAGGGCAAGTGCGCGTGGAGCTGGCCGATGGCTCACTGGTGCGCACCGATGTTTACGAAGGCCGGATCTTGGGGTTTGGGCAAGAGCGCGTGGTCGCCGTCTATGCGACGGCCTCCAAGGATGGCTTGTTAGGCACACAAATGCTGAAGGGTTGCACTCTCTTTCTCGATCCAGACGAGAACAAAGTCGTTTTGACCCGCAAACCATAAAAACATGCCAGTATATCCCCTGGCACAATCACTGTGCGATGCTCGACCAAGTCAAAAAGACGATCAAACAATACCGAATGCTCACCCCCGGAGACCGCGTCTTGGTCGCTGTCTCTGGCGGAGTAGACTCGGTCGTCTTGCTCTACGCGCTGAGAGAACTGCAAAAAAGTGAAAAACTCTCGCTCGCTGTAGCGCACTTCGATCACGCTATTCGAACGGATTCTGCTGCGGACGCCGAGTTCGTCAAAAAGCTCGCGCGATCGCTCAAACTAAGATATTACAGCGAGCGCGCCGACGTACCTGCATACGCGAAAGCCCAAAAGCTCTCGCTCGAGGTCGCCGCGCGCACCCTGCGCTATCAGTTCTTCGAGAGAATTGCGAAAGCGCACGATTTCAAGAAGATCGCCCTGGGGCACACGCTCAACGACCAAGCCGAGACGCTCTTGATGAGACTGCTGCGCGGCGCTGGGCTAGAAGGGCTTTCAGGTATCCCCCCGGTGCGCCCTTCGGGAGAACTGACCTACATCCGCCCGCTCATCGAGTGCACGCGCGACCAGATCGTCGCATTCGCTCAAGCTCACAAACTCTCCTGGCGTGAAGACCCTACCAACTACGACACGACGATCGCGCGCAACAAGATCCGCCATGAGCTCATTCCCATCCTGAAAGAGTACAATCCCAAGGTGCTCGAAGCCTTAGGGCGGACGGCGCGGCTGCTCGCTCAAGCCGCGTATGTCCTCGACTGCCAAGCTGAGCAAGCCCTCGCGACGCTCATTGCGAGCGAGAGCGCGCAAGGGCTTGCCCTCGATCTCAAAGATCTTATGGCGATGCCGGAGTATCTGCAAGCGCTCGTGCTGCGTCACGCGATCGCGCGCGTCAACCCGCTGTGTGAGCCGGAGGCCGCGCACATTGAAGCCCTGCTGCGATGGATCTCTCGTCGCGGTGCGGGCGAGCTGCACCTGCCCGCCGGCGTGAGAGTCCTGCGATGCCATAGTCACTTAATTGTCACCGCGCGCCCGGCTGCACCCCCAAAGTGCTTCGAGTATCTGCTCACCGTCCCCGGCGAGACAACTCTCTCGGAGATCGGCTGGAGATTTGTGATTTGGCCCTCAGCCCTATCCCCTCTCCCGTGGTTGAGCCACGGGAGAGGGGCCGGGGGTGAGGGCCAGAAGTTCACAGCTCTCCTAGACGCCGACAAGATTCAGGGGAGCTTAGTCGTGCGCAACCGCCGTCCTGGAGATCGCATCCGTCTGAGATCAGGGACGAAGAAGCTCCAAGATTTCTTTACCGATAGAAAGATCCCGCGCGAGCAGCGCGATGCCATCCCCTTGATTTGTGACGAAAATGCGCTAATATGGATCGTCGGCGAGGCCGTCCACGAGGACTATCGCGCGACGCCTCAGACGAAACATATTTTAGAGATCAGAGCCGAACGGATCGAAGGAGCCCTATGAGTCTTATCTTTCTGACGATCATCGCGTTTATCGTGACCATCGGGTTTTTGGTGGTGATCCACGAGGGGGGGCATTTCGCGGCGGCGCGGCTCTTCGGCGTGTGGGTCCATCAGTTTGCCGTCGGCATGGGGCCGGCGATCTGGCGGCGCAAGGGCCGCGAGACCGAATATTCTATTAGAATCTTTCCCATCGGGGGCTACGTGCGCATGGCCGGGGAAGACCGCGAGAGCCCCGAAGACCAAGCCGTCCCCCAAGAGAGACTCTTCACTTCAAAACCCGCCTGGCAACGGATGATCATCGTCTTTGCCGGGCCGGTGATGAATATCATTGCCGCGATCTTGCTGATGATCGTGATCGTGGGGGTGTTTGGGCTGCCATATCTTGAAGTCGCTGAGCTTGTCCCTCTGCCCGACGGCAGCCCCAGCCCATCTCAGGGGCTCATCCAAATTGGCGACAGAATCGAAAGAGTCAATGGAAGAATAATTTATTCAGCCCAGCAGCTCCAGCAGATCATCCGCGCTGCCAACGGAGAAGCGATCACTCTTGAGCTGCTGCGCCATGACGAACACCATACGGTGACGGTGAAGCCCGCGTGGTCGGAGCGCGACGGGCGCTATATTATCGGGGTGAGATTTGCGCAAGTCTCGACGAGCAATGTCATTGCCAAGCTCGACCCAAAGTCGTTCTTCGCGCAGCAGGGGCTTCAGCCGGGCGATCGCATTCTCTCTATTAATAACACGCCCATCTGGAGTTTCTGGCAGATGCGCGAGATCTTGCTCAGCGCGTCGCAAGCTGTGATGGTCGTGCAGCGAGGGGAGCAACAGCTGACGTTCACGCTCGATGTAGCTGGGCGCAGCGAGCTTGAGCTCTTCGGGGGCTTTGAGCCGGAAGTGCTGATGCGGCGCGTCCCGCTGGGGCAGACTATTCTCGTTGGGGCGCAGCGGTCGTGGGACACGGTCGTGGCTATTGTCGAGTGGCTCAAGAGTCTCCCTCATAGATTTGAGCAGGCCACCGGAGAGATCAGCGGCCCTGCAGGGATTGCTGGGATTTTGGGGCAATCGTTACAGCTTGGCCTGATGCCCTTCTTGCTCGTCGTTGCGGTGCTCAGTTTGAACTTGGGGCTGTTCAATCTTCTGCCCATCCCGGCGCTCGACGGCAGCAGAATTGTCTTTTTGCTCATCGAGATGATCCGCAGAAAGCCCATCCCTCCCGAAAAAGAAGGGTTCATCCACTACATCGGGTTCATACTCCTGATCGGGCTGATTCTCCTAGTGACCTACAATGACATCATGCGCTTCTTTGGGAAGTGAGGAGCATACCTCACCCTGGCTCTCTCTGTTTACGGAGAGGGAACGGGAGAGGTAAGCAGCGCGATTGCCCAGACGGCGATCCCCTCGCGCCGTCCCAGCGCGCCCAGCCCTTCGGGCGTCGTCGCTTTAATATTGATCTGTGCTATCGAAAGCCCAAGCGTCTGCGCGATCTTCTCGCGCATCGCTGGGATGTACGGAGCGATCTTGGGCTCTTGGGCGATCACCGTTGCGTCAATATTTTCGATCGCAAAGCGTGCTTCCGTGATCTTTCTGTGCACTTCGGCCAAGAGCGCGACGCTCGAGATATCTTTATAGCGCGGGTCGGAGTCGGGGAAGTGTGTGCCGATGTCGCCGAGGGCGGCCGCGCCGAGGAGCGCATCGCAGATGGCGTGCAAGAGCACATCGGCGTCGGAGTGTCCGGCGAGCCCTCGCTCATAGGGGACTTCGACGCCGCCCAAGATGAGCTTGCGCCCTGGGGCAAACTGATGAAAGTCTATTCCGATGCCGACGCGCATGGCATCTCTATCATACTCAGTGGGGCGGAAATTCGCGAGACGATAATTTCTTTAGGGCTTTCGGAATGCTGATGGGCACCCGGGTCTTGCTTGTCGGCTGTCTTCTGATACAATGAGCTTGTCAACTAGCCGATCTCACTCCTGAAGAGGAGCACCGCTTTCTGGAAGCTGTGCGTCGCCGGGACGCTTAACTTTACCATAAAGATATTCGACTTTGTAGAATCCCTATCGTCCTCCCCCAAAGCCTTGGGGATAGAAACGCTGATCAGGACAGAGCACTTGTGTGTATGTCTGGCGGCACCAGTCTCCGCAACTCTGGCTGATGGAGTTGTTCTTCCCGGTGACGGTCGCCTGAGGTAGCTCCTCCAGCTTGCCATAGAGCGCTTCCATGAGGAAATATTTTATGACATCCGTGACGATGATCCGCCGGATCTGGCGCTCGAAGTCAGGTTGAGATTGCCAGACGGCACAACCTGCAAAACCGGAGATGGAATTACCCTCCAGATAAGCCTCGTCGAAGATGAGTACGCCATCTCCCATGTCCTTCCATCCTTGTAGGCGATTGCGCAGCAACTGAGCGTAGACCTCGGGATTCCGCCCCTGTCCGGGTCGGCCCACTTGCACCCCGCGCCACACTTGCTCGAAACGGTTCTCTTCAAGAATCGCCTGGCCCGAAAGCACAGCGACAGCTAACCCCGCCAAGCGCGTAAAGGTGTTGCGACGCAGCACGGCCAGGTCCGACCGCAGACGCAACAGGGCGTAGCCGGCTCTCAGCAGATCGGGGTTGATCGTCCAGCTGCCGCCATAATCTTCCCAGCGGTTGTCCTCGGCGACGAACTCCAGCCCGCCCTCGATGCAGACCAAGCAGTCGTCGAAGCCGAGGCCACCGCCACGAAAGACGTTCTCTCGCACCTGCACATCAGCATTCTGTGCCCAGAGAGGGGCCCCCTTGGTCACCACGGTGAAGCCCTTGATAGCGACTATACTGTTGGCAATGAGGAACCCAACATATCCCCGACCCACTCGGGCGGACGCAGCCACCAGTTCTAAGGTTACTTGCCCGGCTCCGGCTCCGACGAGCTGCAGGTCTTTCTCTTGAATTTCCAAGTGCTCTTTGTACGTGCCTGGCCCAACGGTGATCGTGTCCCCGGGGAAGGCGTCGTTGATTGCCTCCTGAATCGAGCTATAGAGGCAGCCCTGGGGGCAGACGAGAAAGCTCTGCCCCCAGCTCCCTAGCCCCACCAGCAACACCAGCCCAAGACCGCCAACGACAATGCGGCTGCCCATGCTCACCTCTTCAGGGACATTAGCTCCTTGGGGCAGACGTTGCCCTCTCCGTCGCCCACTTGCTTCTCCTCGGGCTTGAGCCGCTTGCCGTTGTTGGAGATATTGTTGCCCGATCCGGTTACTTGCACCTTGGCCGGGTCTACTATCTCCCCGCAGGGAGGCACGGCCAAGAGCACCCCAAACAGATCGTTGTCTGTGATCGTGTTCCCTTGGAACTCAAACTTCCCAGAGCCAGGCATCAGCAAGACCCCGAAGTCCCCAAGTCGGATAGTGTTGCCTTGCATGAAGATCTCTGGCTTCCCCACCTCTTCTTGCCCCACTGTAGTATCTACAAAAATGCCTGCCCCGAGCAAGGGGAAATCCGGGTCCGGAGACTTCTGCCGATCGATGGTGTTGTCGACGATCTCGAACCGACTCGATTCCCGCAAGAGCTCCTTGAAGTAGATCCCCCACAGTCCCTGGCTGATCGCGTTCTTGCGGA
>JAPWVB010000083.1 GCA_028275205.1 Candidatus Acetothermia bacterium | reverse complement strand
GTGCTGAAGAATGTGCAGCATCCCGACCGACTTGGGGTGTGCATAGACACGTGCCATGCGTTCTGCGCGGGCTATGATCTCACCACGCCACAAGGGCTTGAGAAGGCCATCGAAGAGCTCGATCGCACCGTGGGGCTGGAGCGCGTCGAGCTCATTCATCTCAATGACTCAAAATTCCCCCTGGGGTCGCGCCGCGACCGCCATGAGCACATCGGCCAGGGGCATATTGGGCTCGAGGGCTTTCGCCTCGTCGTCAATCACCCGGCGCTGCGCCACAAGCCCTTCATTTTGGAAACGCCCAAGGACGACGACTCCTCCGACCCCACGAACGTGGCGCGCGTGCGCTCCTTACGGTATGATGACGGGGCGAGGGCGAGGTGACGCTATGAAGTTCTTCTTGGACACGGCCAACGTCAGAGAGATCGAGCAAGCTGTGGAGATGGGCGTACTCGATGGGGTGACCACCAACCCCACGTTGTTAGCGAAAGAGGGCCGCGACCCCGTCCAAGTCCTCAAAGAGATCTGTAAGATTGTGGACGGCCCAGTCAATGCCGAAGTGATCAGCACCGACTCCGAAGGGATGATCAAAGAGGCGCGCCGCTGGGCGGAGTTGAGCGACAATATCGTCGTGAAGATCCCCATGACCCGCGAGGGCATGAAGGCCGTCCGCGCGCTCTCTGAGGAGGGCATCCCGACGAATGTGACGCTGATCTTTTCCCCAAGCCAGGCGCTCATCGCCGCCAAGGCCGGGGCGGACTACGTCAGCCCGTTTGTGGGGCGGCTGGACGACCGCAGTGAAGAGGGCATGGAGCTCGTCTCCAAGATCATCCAGATCTTTGATAATTACGGCTTTGAGACAGAAGTGATCGTGGCGAGCATTCGCCATCCGATGCACGTAGTCGAGGCGGCGCTGATGGGCGCGGATATCGCGACTATGCCCTATGCGGTCTTTGAGAAGCTCTTTGAGCATCCGTTGACGGATATAGGGCTTGCGCAATTTCTCAAGGACTGGGAGAAGCTGCCGCGATGAACCAGAAGACCCCTCCCCCAGCCCCTCCCCGAGGCGGAGAGGGGAGAGCGATGAGCCTCGAGAGCGAGCGGCTTCGCTATAGCGAAGCCCTCGAGCGGGTCTTGCAGGCATTGCCTGGGGCCTTCGCCAAGCTCGCAGAAGTGGAGCGGGTCTGGCTGATAGGGTCCGCGGCGCAGGGGCGGCGCGATCTCTGCACTGATATTGATCTGATCGTAGTGCTGCGCTCGACAGACGATCCGCCGACGCGCACCGCGCGGCTCTATGAGAAGATCGCCTCACTCGTGAGGCTCGACGTCGACTTGGATATGCTCACGTACACCCCGGAGGAGTTCGCGCAAGCGCGTCAGGGGGGATTCTTGCGGAAGGCGCTTGCGCAGGGGCGGGTCATCTATGAGAGACCCAGCTGAAGAGGGCCGACGCTGGCTGAAGCAAGCCGAAGAAGATCTCCGGTGGGCGCGCCACCTCGCGCGCGAAGGGGCGTATCACCTCGCGTGCTTTCTCGCGCAGCAGGTCGCTGAAAAAGCTCTCAAAGCGTTTCTCTACGCGCAGGGGCGCGAGATCGTGCTGGGGCATTCGGTGGAGCGACTCTGCCGTGAAGCTGCTCACTATGACGCACACTTTGATGAGCACGCGAGCCGCTGGGCGATCTTAGATGGCTATTATGTGCCCACACGCTATCCCAATAGTCTGCCGGGGAGCATCCCGGCAGAAGTCTACACCCGCGAAGCGGCCGATGAAGCTGTGCGGCTCGCTGGCGAGGTCGTCGAGATGGTGCGCGCGCGCATTCCCAAGCAGAAGGAGGCCCCATGAGCATGGAGACCCCTCCCCCAGCCCCTCCCCGACACGGAGAGGGGAGTTCCCCCTTCCCGCGCCGAGAAGGGGGCCAGGGGGTTAGGTTCTTAGAAACCCGCAACGCCTTCGGCGAGGCCCTCTTGGAATTAGCTGCCCAAGACAAAGACATCGTCGCGCTCACGGCGGATCTGCCCGGCTCGACACGCTTGAGTTGGTTCAAGGAGAAGTTCCCCGAAAGATTTTTTGACTTTGGCGTCGCCGA
The DNA here is from genome assembly GCA_028275205.1 of Candidatus Acetothermia bacterium. Taxonomy (GTDB): domain Bacteria; phylum Bipolaricaulota; class Bipolaricaulia; order RBG-16-55-9; family DRXL01; genus JANXCC01. Next base: position 2,700 of record JAPWVB010000083.1, on the reverse strand, counting down.
AGCCAATATGATGAGCGCCGCCGCGGGACTGGCCCTCTCGGGCAAGAAGCCCTTCGTCAGCACGTTCGCGATCTTCGTCGAGAAAGCATTTGAGCAGATCCGCCAGACGATCGCGTACAATAATCTTCCCGTCAAGATCGTGGCGACCCACGGGGGGATCACCGTTGGGGAGGACGGCGCGTCCCATCAGACCGTCGAGGACATCGCGGTGATGCGCGCCCTGCCCAACATGACCGTGATCGTCCCCGCAGACTACTACGAGACGAAGAGCGCGATCTTGGCGATCGCGAGCCATCCTGGGCCCTGCTATGTGCGCTTGGCGCGCGCGGCCTTTCCCGTGGTCTTCGACGAAGAGTATTCTTTTGAGCTGGGGCGGGCGCGCGTCGTGCGCGCGGGCACCGACGTGACGATCTTCGCCTGCGGGCTGATGCTCTTCTACAGCCTCAGGGCGGCTGAGCTTCTGGAGCGCGAGGGGATCTCCGCCCAAGTGGTCAACGTCTCTACGATCAAGCCCCTCGACCCCAACGTGATCACGTACGCGAAGATAACCGGCCGCGCCGTGAGCGTCGAAGAGCACTCTGTCATTGGGGGCTTGGGCGGGGCGCTCGCCGAGGCGCTCTGCGAGCACGCCATCCCCTTGGTGCGCGTGGGGATTCAAGACAAATTCGGGCAGTCGGGCAAGCCCGAACAACTTTTAGCGCACTACGGGCTGACCCCAGAGAAGATCGCGGAAGCCGCACGACGGGTTCTCGCCCGCTCAACGTGATCGCCATCACTAATGCCCATAACACTCGGGAGCGCACCGAGATCATAGTGCTCTAGGGACGCATGTCCTTGGGATGGGGGAGGATCTCGGCTAGACTCCTAACCAAAGCGTATGGAACGACGCGAGCATGACGGAGTCTCTGGGGAGAGCCCCAGGCCCCGCTTGACAGGGAGGCCCGGCATATGGTAAACTATGGCCAAGTTTTCCCAGGGAGGAAAGAGACGTGGACCAGCGCCAAGCTTGCACGAGTTTGGCGGGGAACAGGGGGAAAATTAGCGACGATGGAGACGCGATTTGACAGAGGGGAGAGCGGGCCTTATAATACTTATGAAAACCTCACGCCTCAGGAGAGTACTTTGTATTTACATGGCGAGTCAAGCGATAAGTCAATGTTTTTTCGATCGGGAGGTGGTCGCCACACGGAAAAAAACGGATCGTTCGGCACGCGTTCGCAGCGGTGCGCGCGTCTCTCTTTTGAGCATGTCGGCATATTTTAGACCCTAATCAGAAGGAGGTATAGAAGTGAAGAAGAGCAGAGTACAGTTGGCGAGCCTGATCGCCGTGATCGCCTTTATTGTGGGCGTCACCGCGATGGCTCCAGCAGCGCTGGCCAGTAAGGGCCAGGTTCTTCTGACGGACATCAACGGGACGCCCAAGCAGTATTGGCGCGTGGGCGAGACGGCGTTCATCACGGTCATCGATCCCGATGAGAACCGTGATTCGGACGAGGTGGAGTTCCTCACTGGGAGCCTCAAGACCCAGCTGGGCGACGAGGTCCCCGTGGTGCAGCTGTGCGCCGGGCCCTGTCCGGACTATCCGGGGATGGTCAGCGGGGATCACGTCAGCAGCATGAACGGGTTGGTCCTGCAGGAGACCGGGGTGAACACCGGGGTCTTCCGCAGCCAGACGGGCATCCTCATCACCAAGGCGATGCTCGGTCAAGCCCCTACCACCGGCGATCTGCAGTTGCAAGTCTTCGATACGGATACGCTCTTTGTACGCTATCAGGACCCCACCAACCCCAACGATATCAGCATCTATCTGGGCAAGATTTATACCGGCACTGCGCCGGGCACTCGCGCTCGTGCTATCATCTCTATTACTGATGCTGGTGGGAACCCGGTCAGCGTGACGGACATCGGTCGCACGATCTTCGTCACGGTCACCGACGCGGATGAGAACACCAGCCCCACCACCATCGAGACGGTCAAGGCGACACTCGTCAACGCCCGCACCAAGCAGAGCCTGGAGCTCACGCTGGTGGAGACCGGCCCGGATACGGGCGTCTTCCGCAATGTTGATGGCATCATCTTGGTGGACCCCAAGAACAAGGGTCGGTCGCTGGGCGCTACGGAGTTTGAAGCCCTCGACAAAGACACGATCTTAGCGTTCTATCAAGCTCCGGCGGGCTTCGCTCCCGCACCGCCTCCGCCGCCGGTGGGCACGCGCACCGATAGGGCCGAGAGCGCTCTTGCTGTCTGTGAGCGCGTCGTCCCGGCGAGCCTCAAACCCGGCCAGGAGGCCGAGATCACGGTGCGGCTCATCGCCAAGCAACCGTTGACCGCCGCGATCATCAGCGACAGGCCCGATCCGGCGTTCACCGTCACGGGCGACACCCGCGGCGGCACGATCAGCCCGCTGGCTCCGAACCAGAAGTTCGAGCTCAAGTATCGAGTCCGCGCGGGCGCTGCGCCGGGAACGTTCTCGATCACCGGGACGTGCACCCCGGCGACCTCTGCCGGCGTGGGCGAGTCCATCACGGTGACTTCGAACATCCAGGTGGCCGCGGCTTCGGCCGCCAGCGCCTTCGCCGAACTCAAGGTCACGACGGTGGAGTCGCCCTTGGTGACCGTCAGCCGCGACATCCCCGATGTCGTGGCCGCGGACAAGGAGTTCACCGTCAAGGTGAAGGTCACGGCTAAGCAAGCCCTGCG
>JAPWVB010000082.1 GCA_028275205.1 Candidatus Acetothermia bacterium | reverse complement strand
AAGCTCTACCCTGTATCTACCGGGGTCTTTGCGCGAGCGCGGAGCTTCATCCACGCTGTAGACGATGTGAGCTTTGATATTAACCGTGGGGAGATCTTTGGGCTCATCGGGGAGTCCGGGTGCGGCAAGACCACCACGGGGAAGCTCCTTGTGCGACTCATTGATCCCACAGCTGGGCATATCTATATGCGTGTCTCAAGCGACCCGACGACAGATTCCCAAGGGGAGCAGTTTGTAGACATCGCGACTTTAGAAGGGCGAGCGCTCAAGGAGTTTCGGCGCAACGCCCAGATGATCTTCCAAGATCCCTACGAATCGCTCAATCCCCGCATGACGATCTTCGATATCGTCTCCGAGCCGTTGGGCATCCATGGGATCGGCAACATCTACGAGCGAGAGGAGCGCGTGGCGGAGCTGTTGAGCTTAGTGGGCTTGACACCCCCGGAGAGCTTTCTCTTCCGATACCCCCATGAGCTGTCGGGTGGGCAGCGCCAGCGCGTAGCCATCGCCCGCGCTATGATTCTCAACCCCAGCTTCATTGTGGCCGACGAGCCCACGTCCATGCTTGACGTCTCCATCCGCACCGGCGTCATGAACTTAATGTTGGATCTGCGCGAGGAATTTGGGATCAGCTATCTCTATATTACCCACGATCTTGCGGTCGCGCGCTACATGTGCGATCGCATCGCCGTGATGTATCTGGGCAAGATCGTCGAGCTTGGGCCCACCGAAGAAGTCATCCAAAACCCGCTCCATCCCTACACCCGCGCGTTGATCTCAGCCGTGCCTATCCCCGATCCCACGGTCGAGCGCCAGCCCATTGAGATCAAGGGCGGGGTGAGCAAGCCCATCGATCCCGCACCGCGCTGCCGGTTCTACGAACGCTGCCCCATCGCGACAGAACGCTGCACGCGCGAGGACCATCCCCCCTTGGAAGATAAAGGCAATGGGCATCTCGTCGCATGTTATGAGATCTGAAGGACGATCGTGGCAAGAAATAGTTGGGGTCAGCCTCCTTGGGGTACTGCTCATCGTTTCGTTAGCGTTGCTCTTTTTAACTGAGCAAAGCTATGCAGCCTTCAGAGCGACGCTCCAAGGGATTCAATTTGCTGTCCAACTCACAGATGTTGAACAGGTTGCTCCGCAGCAAGCCCACTTGCGCTGGATCATCACCGTGACGATCCCCAATCCCAAGATTCCCGCATCATTGGAGCTGTTAGATTGGCACCTGCGCAGTGTTGATGGGAGCATGCATCTGGGCTACTACACAACTGGAGAGATTCAGGTCGCGTTGGCGTCCCTTACCGAGGTTCCCGCAGAAGCCCTGATCGAGGGACCGAACTTTGAGAAGTTGCAGCGGATCCAAGAAGCATCTGAAAGAGCATTGCTCTTTCAAGGGATGGCGCGGCTGCGGTTTCGGTTGCCTCGAGGGGAAGAGAGCAAAATAATCCCCGTTGAGGGAATCTTCACGCTTCCTGAGGGTGAGGAATGAAGCTTCTCCGATGGCTCGTGCTTGCCCTTATGGCCGGGGTGACGGCAGGAGCAAGTTCTGCTCTGCAGGCAGGGGAGTTCCTCAAGTTCTCCCCTGTTTCGAATAACATCTCGTACGCACTCGTTGCTCTCGTGGGGTTGAGCATAGGCTTGCTGGTCAGAGAGGTCCAAGAGGGCCTCATTATGGCGCTCTCTATCACTTTTGTAGGCGCCATCACGATCTTTCTTGCGCTCTATCTGCCCAACGTAGAGGTTGTCGCGACGGCTCCAGAACTGATCTTGCGCTCGGTCTGGTGGGGGGCTCTCTCGACGTTCTTCTTAACGATTATCGGCATGGTCGTGGGGCGGATTCTCTCTGGAGAATAGCCACAAGAGCAAACGCTCCAGAGGGCGCCTCAGCTTTGCCCAAAACGAGTCTGATGGCAGGCTGACCGGGGCGACCAAGATCGCATAGAGCCCGGTGCGCTTTGCTCCCCAAATATCCGTAAAGAGCTGATCCCCGATCATTACTGTCTGGGAAGGGGAACTGCGTAAGAGCGCGATGAGGCGCTCATAGCCGTGCGTTTTTGGCTTGCCCGCGCGCCACACTACTGGCCACGCCCCCAGCTGTGCTTTTAACAGCAAGCGATCTTCCCCGCTGTCGTTGCTGAGAAATCCCACGGCAAAGCCTGCGGCTTCTACGCGCTGCAAAAGCGCATAGACGGCCTCCGAGATCTGGGGACATCCCCACTCCCCAAGAGTGTTATCTATATCGAAGATGAGCGCCCGATATCCCGCACCGCGCAAGCGCTCATAGTCAATCTCATGTACCGAAGAACAGATCTCATCGGGGCGGAGGGCACTGAACAGACGCTTCACGATTCGATCACGATCTCTCCTAGGGAGACGTATTGGCGGAGCGTCTCTAAGAGGCTCTCCACCTCCGGCCAAAAGTCCGGAGCGACATAGTTTTTATAGTAGAGCTTCCCACGGATAAGCTTCACGTCTCGGCGAGGATTGACCTTGTGATCGAAAGCCTTGAGAGCGCTATCGAAGAAATGCACGTCTTCTTCGGGAAGTTCTACGTAGACTATCAGGGCTTCGCGAGGGGGCGGGGGCAGATCACTCAGATCGAGCATGGCCGTCAGTGAGTCTCTGTTCAATCTCTTGAGCGAACTGAGCGTTGATGCGCTTGAGGGCTAACTCTGGGTCGAGCTGGAGCTCCCGGGCGCGCGCCACAATCTCAAAGAGCAGAGTCCCAAGACGCTGCTCATCGGCTTCAGTAAGCAGCGCCGCAATAGCCGGCGAAGGCCGAACAGAGAACTCTTTCTTCGATTGTGCCGCGCGCTCTTGTAATTTTCGGGCTTCGATCAAGGCCGGAAGGGCAGTGGTGACTGACAAGCGTTTCCCTTCCTGACGCTTGATCTCCTCCCAGCGCCCTTTGATCTGCTCGACGTCTGTTGGAGATTCTGTACCGAAGACGTGCGGATGCCGCCGCACCACCTTCTCATAAATGCCCAAAAGCACATCGTGCAAGGTGAACTCCTTCTGCTCTTGGGCGATCTGCACATGGAAGGCCACGTGTAGTAAGAGATCGCCCAGCTCGTCTTGCAGGGCTTGGCTCTCCCCAGATTCGATGGCGGCGACGGTCTCGTAGGCTTCCTCAATCAGCAAACTTTTGAGTGACTCATGGGTCTGGGCGCGATCCCAAGGACAACCGCGCTCCGAGCGCAAATGCGCTACAAGCTCGACTAACGAACACAGCTCCAGCTCCGAGCGCGGCTCCATACTCTCCTATTGGTGCTGACAAGGGATCTGCTCCGGCCCTTGATTGATCCATGCGTCAATGAAGCCCTGAACGCGACTCTCGTCATAAGACGAGAGCTTATCTATCCGTCCCCAGGCCGTGAGCGCGATCTGCTTGGGCTCAAGTTTCTCATAAGGCGCGACGATCAACCGACAGTACTTTTCAGCATGCTCGTTCTGCAAGCGCTTGAGGAGATTTTCGAGCTGAGTCAGGGTCGTGTTATCTGTCTCCGGGCCGTACTGGATGAGCACGGCGCTGCCGCGCAACGCCCATACTTGGAGCTCCTCGGCGATCGGCTCTTTGTGCACTCCAAAGGTGATCTCGCCCTCCCGATACGGCCCTGAGGTGGGGGGCGTCGAGGTGTACGGCTCATGCTCTTGCCCTTGGGAGATCGCGCGAGATTCTTGGAGAGCTACGGGCATGCCCGGCTTGTCGTCGCTCCACTTGCCCGTCACTTCGTAGAGCATCTGAGCGACTTCTGAGGCTCGATAGTTGGGGTTTTCGGCCTTGAGCTTTTCAAGCTGCTCGCGCATATCGGCGATCTTCTGCTGTTCTTTGGCGATAAGCGCCAACTGATAGAGCGCCTCCAGGCCATCGTCGCCGAGCTTGCCCGTCGAGCCCACCAACGAGCGCTCGGCCTCCAAAATCTTCTCATAGAGATTCTTCTTCTGCTCAGGGGTCGTGGCCACAGCCAAGCCGGACTTATAGTAATTCTTGGCTTGCTCGTACTCCGCCCGGCCCACGGCGACATCCCCAAGCCCAAGATACGCATTGAGGGCTTGCTCTGGGCTTGGCCCTTGCTCTAGGATCGCCGTGTAGTGTCGCACGGCGGACTCAAAGATGTGCTCTTTCTGATACTGCTTTGCGAGTTGGAAGCGCGTATCGAAGTCCTTGGGGTCAAGCTCGACGATGCGCTCGCCCAGCTGCGCGCGCAGCTCAGCTGCCGCCGTGCGCTTGAACCCCTCGCGATAGTTCTTCAGGGCTTCGTCAGTCTGCCCCTGCTGACGCTGGACATCCCCAAGCGCTAAATAAGCTTCAGCTAGGTACGGCGACTCCTTAATCACTTGGCTGTACTGCTTCATCGCTTCATCGAGATTGGTGAGCGCCTCATAAGCTCGCCCCAGCTTCAACCGCACATTGGGGTTATTCTGGAGCTTGAGCGACTCTTTGTAAAGCTCGACGGCGCGCTGAGGATCGCCCTTCTTTAGAGCAATATCAGCGAGAGCCGTCACCAGCCGCGGATCGTCATAGCCCGTGCGGGCTTTCTCCTGCTCGCGCAGCTCCGTATAAAGCGCTTCAGCCTTGTCCCACTCCTCTAGGCCAAAATACGCCTCGGCCATCTTCTGCTTCACGACGCGAATGGCGTCTTTATCTTTGGCGGGATCGAGATGCTCGAGGGCTTTCTGATAGTACTCCAAGGCCAGCGCGTAGTTCTTGAGAGACATCATCAAGTGTCCATAGAGCCGGAGCGGGCCCGGATCAGTCGGAGCAAGCTCGGTGGCTCTCTTGGTCATCTTGATGGAATCTT
>JAPWVB010000010.1 GCA_028275205.1 Candidatus Acetothermia bacterium | reverse complement strand
CAGCTGTCCCCCATCCTCCTGAACACAGCTCTTGACTTCCGTCCAGCTTCCCCCATCCCGCACGAACACGAAGACGTGCGTCTTCGGTCCGGGACTTGGCACTATCAGCTCGAGCTCCTCTGCCTCAAAGCCTCCGATCATCAGGTCCAGAAATTTCAGGGCTGTCGAGCTCGCCTCCGTGCGGACAAGCGTGCTCAGTTCCTCCATGCACGAGCTCATGACTCGTCCTCCCTCTGCCTCACCCTTCCCTCTCCGTTTACGGAGAGGGTTAGGGAGAGGTGAAAATTTTTATTTCACTGATCCTGTGGCCAGCGCAATCGGCGGAGCAGCGGTGAGCACCGCCACGGGGACCTCTGCAGTCACGATATTCGCTTGGGCCTTGACAAAGCAGTCCAAGCGCTTCCATCCCCCCGCGCTCGCATCGAAGTAGAGCAGACAGAGCTTGCTCTCGTCTATGCCCTTGATCTCCGCGTCGGTGTACTCGACTTCGATCTGCGCGACCCCTGACCTCATGCCGCTCACCAAGACGCTCACGATCTTCACGGGGTTTTCCAAGAGGGTCCGCTGCTGCGGGAACCCGTTGCGATAGCGCGCCACGATCACCGCGCTGTCGGAGTTCGCCTCGACATTATAGAATCGCAAGAAGACGCCCGCGGTGGTGGTCGCATCGAACTCCGCCCGCCCGGTGCCGAACTTCCGGAAGATCCACCCCGTGATAGAATTCTCGACGAGCTCGGCGGTGGGGGCAGGCAGCCACGGGAAGATGATGGGGCAAGGGCTGCGCCCTATCTCGCCCACCGTGCAGTCTCGGTTGAGGCGAATACCGATGACGGGGTTGCCGCGCCCTTCAAAAGCCCCCGACGGCCCGCTAGGGTCGCCCCACCAGTTGCGGTCGGCTCGAATGGTCGTCTCATCGAGTCCACCCGCTAGACGCAACCCAAACTGCGTATTGCTCACAATGTTGTTGAATTCTATATCAACATCGCTTGTGGTCGCCCCAAGATCCACGCCCCCTTGAGTATTCTGCTGGACTTTATTGTGATCGAAGCTGACGGCGCTCGTCTCCGTGAAGAAGACGCCGGCCCCGTAGTTGGCAGCGATCGTATTCTGACGCACGGCTAGATCGCTCCCCCCTTGGGATGCCAGCCCGATCCAGCCGTTGGACTCGATCGTATTGGCGATGAGATGGGTCTTGGTCGCGCCCACGAGCTTGACCCCCTCGCGCTCGTTCTGGCGGATCTCGTTGAGCTGAATGAAGATGCTCGTAGCGTTCTGGGCGAGCAAGCCGGCTTCGCCGTTGGAGAGAATTTGATTCTCTCGGAGGATGTGCCGTGAGGCCCCGGCGATGCTCACCCCGTGCTTGCCATTGTCTTGGATGACGTTGTTGACAAGCGTGTCGTTCCGAGCCCCTTCTAGAAGAGCTATGCCATGGCCGTTGTTGCCGGAGATCTCGTTGGAGCGGAAGGTGTTGCGTCCATCGCTCTGTTGGACAGAGATCCCGTCTTCCTGGCTCTCTTTAATGGAGTTCTCTTGGAAGGTGTTGTTGCTGGGGGCGCGGCCGGAGTCTCCTGCGGCGAGCTTCACCCCGATGCCGTTATTGAGAATAGAGTTCTTCAGGAAGACGTTCCCGCTGACATCGCCGGCGAGCAAGATGCCCTCGGCCCCAGCGCGAGCGTTGTTCGCAATTGTATTCCCTTGAATGGTGTTGCGCTTGGCCGAGCGCTCCCCTTCTTTGATGGCTATCCCCCCGGCACTGTTATTGGAGAGCTGGTTCTCGCGGACTTCGTTGTTGTCTGAGGCTTGGAGGGTAATCCCGTAGACACCACTCGAGAGTATCTGATTTTTGAGGATCACTGCCCCGTTGGCCCTCTCGACTTTGATGCCGTCCATGGCATTGTTGGTGAGCTCGTTATTGGAGATCTCGACGCCGTCGTTGTCCGTGACGAAGACCCCTTCCCCTTTATTTAAGAGAATCTGATTGCGGCTGATGACAGCGCGGTCGGAAGATTCCCCGACGAAGATCCCGATGCTGCCGTTACTGGCGATCTTGTTCTCTTCGAGCCTGGCGTTGGCGGATTCCTCGAGCTTGACGCCCTCGCCGCCATTATTAAAGATCTCATTTCTCAGGAGGATTACTCCTTCAGCCCCTTTGGTGATGAGAATACCAGCCCCGGCAGCATTGTGAAACTTGCTGTTGGAGACCGCAACGAAGTCATCCTTGATCGCGAGGGCGTTCTCCGCCCCGCTGGCGTCCACATCAAACCCTACAAAGAGCACATTCTTGGCAATGATCTCCACGGCCCCGATAATTTTCGTCTTATCGCGCCCGGCGCGAGAGATCCATTGAAGTCCCTTGACGTCAATCGCGTTCTCCCCAGTCAGGCTCTCTTGATACGTGCACGGAGCAACGACGATCGCGCCGAATTCCGAGCGGGGCTTCTGGCGGCTCTCCCGGGCCCATTGCAAGGCTGCTGTGAGAGTCTTAAAGTTTCCCGGAGTTTCTACGGGCAGGGTGCAGTCCACGAAGATGACCGAGCCGGTTCCGGTGGCTTGAAGAGGGGATATAGCCCACGCCCCTCCCAGCGCCACGACGAGCAAAAGTCCAAGAATACGGGTAGGATTCCGCATGAGCGCTGTCACCTCACTTTTGGATACAAGACCAACCTCCGCGATTGAGGATATTGTACAGCAAGACTTGGAAAGAGTATGTAACGGGGATTACGCAAGCGGGGGCGAACGCAACAAGTAAGTGCGCCGCCCCCGCAGAAGCTACTTCTATCTATCGACGCAGCTCTTTCTCCCACGTCTTGATCTCAGTGAGCGCGGCCTTCATCTCCGCCCAGCCGTACCAGAACGTGTAGTCGGGATTGGCATGGAACGCCCCCTGGAACGTACGCATTCTATACTCTAAGAACATCTTGAAGAGCGCCTGCTCGATGGGGTGGCTCACTTCGTAGAACGCGAGAAGATCGGGATAGTTATACGGGAAGTGCTCTGGCTTCTTCAGCAGGCCATCTTCGTAGAGCTTGGCGACGATGCGGATGCCCTCGGCCAAGAGATGGTCAGCCTCTCTGATAATTCTGTCGCCCTTCTCGAGCTCAGCTTGGGCGAAGACCCTCGCATGGCACCGCGAGCAGACGGTGAGCATCTTCTCGCGCTCGGCTTGCCACGCTTCTTGAGAGAGCCGCGCCACATCAGCAGCTTTGACGACGTCGAGCCTTGGGGTCGGATTGCCCTCAGGATCGAGCACGCCCAAGGCTTTTAGAATCGTCACGCGATCTTCGGCCCATTGTGTGTCCTCAGGCAGCGGGAGCCGAACGGCCAAGAACCCCCACGCCGTGCGCACTTCATGGTTTCCGTCGGGCATGTGGCACGTCTGGCAGCTGGGAGCAGCGGTTTCTGAGGGGAGCACGCCTTGGCGCCTCAAGGCAAATCTCACCCCGTGCTTGGAGGTGCTCCACATCTCCCAATGGGGGTGATCAAAGCCCATGTGGCACGTGGCGCAGGCTTCGGGCTGGCGCGCTTCTTCCACGGAGAAAGAATGTCGCGTGTGGCAGGAGTCGCACGACGCCACGCCGTGAATCTCTCCGGCCGCGCGCATCGCTTTGATCTCGTCTTCGGTTTTTAGGCCGATCTTGTGGCAGCCGCCGCAGCCCTTCTTGCCCTCCATCAGCTCCATCGGCTGCATGTGTGTCGTGGGCATGGCGTTCATCGCAGCCCAGGCGAACGCGTGCTTGCCCGCCTTAAACTGTTCCACGCGATCCGGATGGCACCCGCCGCAGGTCTCCAGCGTGGGGATTTGCGCCTTAGCGACGTCCTCGGCGCTCGTGTGCTCGCTCCCATGACAGGCCTCACAGCGAATACCTAGAGCGTACTTCTTGCTCTGCTGAAAGTCCTTCACGAGCTGGGGCGTTATCTCTTTATGGCAGTCTATGCAAAGATCTTGTTCTTGCTGCTGCTCCGACTGCAGAACTCCCTGGCTCGTCCAGAGCACCACACTCCCGACGAGCACCGCTCCTAGGGCGATGCCCCATACCCATCTGTAGTTACGCATATCGGGCCTCCTTCTTTTTCTTTCTTAGAAAAGCTTCTCGTCCAAACAAGTCGTCTGGGGTTGGGCTAACTCTCGCAATCGCTCCGGGTCTTTGATGACGATCTTGTGGTCGCTCAGGGCGATCACCCCCTGCTCGCGCAGCTTGCTCAATTCGTGAATCACCGTGTCGAGATGAACCCCTAGAAGCTCCGCCAACTCTTGGCGGCTCAATGGCATCTTGAGAGCAATGCCCTCGCGCTCCCGTACCCCAAAGCGATCCATCAAGATCACCAATAATCTCAAGAGATTCTGCTCGACCGGCTCATACGCCAACTCCACGAGCTTGCACTCGAAGATTCTTAGCTGTCGCGCCAAGTGCTCGCACAGCCGCTGGGCTACCAAAGGATAACGCTGCAGAAAATCCACAAATGCTCTGCGCTCGATGAACGCGACCTCCGTCTCGGTGAGGGCGCGGGCGTAGCCAGGACACGCGCAGACCTCCGGTTGGAAGAGCATCTCCTCGCCGAAGCAATCCCCCGGCCCCAAGAGCTTCAGAATGCGCCTTCGGCCGCGCCGCCCCGAGTGCTTCCCGTACTGCACCAGCCCGCTGATCACTACATAAAACCCTGCCGAAGGGCCTCCCTCTTGAAAGATGAGATCATCCGGCCTGTATCTGATCGTGCGCACCTTCTGATGCAACTCCCCTAGGGCCTCTTCGCTCAAGTCTTGCAAGAAGGGACATCGCTGCAACGCCGTGCGACCGGTGAGCGCCATAGCTCCACCCCTATCGCTTGAGTATAGCGGGTCTGGGCCAGAGGAGGCTATGACGGAAAACGCCCCCCAAGCTGCGCTTCGTCATCTTTCCTGCGTCGTCTTGACGGATATCATAGCCATAGATGCTCTGCATCATAGCTTGCTCTGCGAGAGGCCGACTAGAATAAGAGGCCATGACCGAAAAGCATGAACGTCGGACTTTCTTGAGCAAGCTCCTTGGGGGCGCGCTCGCCGTCGGCGTCGTCGGCGTGATAGGAGCAGTGATGGCCTATCTCTTCCCACCGGAGCGGAGGGTCTTCAATCCGGCGCGGCGGCGGATGCGCGTCGCCCGCGCCGATGAGATCCCCCTCGGCAAGGGCAAACAGGTGCTCTTCGACGGAGAGCCAGTCTGGGTCCTGCATCTCAAAGGGGGATGGAGCGCTTTCTCAGCGATCTGCACCCATCAGGGCTGTATCGTCCATTGGGACGAGAAACGCTTGATATTGAGCTGTCCCTGTCATGCGGGGCTCTTTGACACCAACGGCAATGTCTTGTCGGGGCTTCCGCGCCGCCCCCTGAAACGCTTTCGTGTCTCCGTCGTTCGAGACGAAATCTTCATCGGCCCAGGGGAGGGATGATGAGCGCGTTCGCGCGGGTGCGTGAGCTGCTCAGTGCGGAGCTACGCCAGATAGCTCCTCCTTCGGTGGGCTTCTGGCAGATCCTTGGGGGGCTGACGCTCTTTCTGCTCTTTCTGGAGATCACAACAGGGATCTTGTTGATGGTCTACTATCGCCCCTCGGCCGACGAGGCCTACGAGAGCGTCTTCTATATCATCAATGACGTGCAGCTGGGCTGGCTGATCCACGGAATGCATCGCTGGGGGGCGCAGCTCTTTATACTGCTCGTCTTGGTTCATCTGATACGGGTCTATTTTGCAGAGGCATATCGGGAGCGCGAGCTCAACTGGGTCATCGGCGTTGTGCTCTTATTAGTTGTTGGGGCATTTGCGTTCACGGGGACGCTGTTAGTCTGGGATCAGAGGGCGTTCTGGGGCACGGATGCCGTGCGGCGCGTCCTCGCGGAGATCCCCATCGTGGGCCGAGCGATTCTCTATTTCTTGTGGGGCGGCACCGAGCTCGACGCCAACGCGCTGCTGCGATTCTATGTCTTTCATGTGGGGTTGCTGCCCTGGATAGCTATCGGGCTTGTCATGGTCCATCTGTATTTAGTAAGCCGTCAGGGAATCTTTCACAGAGCTGAAGCTCAAGAACAGCAGTCGGCGCAAACGTATGGCGATATCGTGCTGCGCGGGTTGATCTTCGTCGTGCTGAGCTTTGGGATCGTGCTCACGCTTGCCGTGATCTTCCCCGTAGAGTTGAGCGGTCGAGCGGATCCGCTCACGTATCAGAGCGTCAAGCCCCCGTGGTACTTTCTGCCCGCTTACGGGCTGCTGAAGCTCGTCCCCAAAGCTGCGGGAGTAGCCCTCGCGAGCTTGGGAGTGCTCGGGCTCTTCGCGGCGCCGTGGCTGGGACGCAACAGCTGGGTCGCGTGGGGGCTGGGAATGCTCGGCATCGCTACTGTCGCTTTGTTGGCAGCTTATGGGTGGCGCTGGTGAAGCTATGTCTGCGCGGTTTCTGAGTATAATGATACTCGCGCTCGCTCTGGCAGAGCTCACGGGAAGGGCTCAAGAGCAGAACTTTTGCTTGGTCTGCCATAGCGAGATCAAAGTAGACTATCTCGAGAGCATTCACGCGGCATTCAACGTGACCTGTGTGGCGTGTCACGGCGGTGACCCTACGACGCTCGACTCACGAGCTGCTCACGCTCTGGAAGCGTTCTTTCGTGGCACGCCCCAGCGCGCGGAGATTCCCGAACTCTGCGCGTCGTGCCACAGCGATCCCATGAGGATGAAGCCCTACGGGCTGCGCACCGATCAGTACGCAGAATATCAAACATCCCGACACGGGAAGCTGCTCGCCCAGGGAGATACGCGCGTGGCGGTGTGCACGGACTGCCATACGGCGCACAGAATCCTGCCGGCGTGGGAGCCGCGCAGCACCGTGCACTTTGAGAACATCCCCAGCACCTGCGCGCGTTGCCACGCGCAGCGCGATCAGGGTGTGCACAGCGCAGCTCTCGCCAAGGGGAATACCAAAGCACCAACGTGTGCGACATGCCATGGCGCGCACGGGGCCGCGCCCCCTGGCGTGGAAAACGTCTCGAAAGTCTGTGGGATGTGTCACCTTGCCGAGCGCACCCATTTTGAATCTAGCCCTCACAAAAAGTCTATGGACGCGCAGAACATTGGGGAGTGCGCCAGCTGTCACGGCAGCCACACCATCGAGCCGACTGACCGAAAGCTCTTTGATACAGTATGCACAAACTGCCACGGGGCAGATTCCAGAGCGCACCTCGTGGGCCAGAAGATCAAGACGCTCCTCCTCGCGGCTGACGAATCTCTGCGAGAGGCGACGCATCTGCTGGAGCAAGCGCAGCAGCGAGCTGTAGACGTCTCGGCCTATCGCTCACGGCTGATTGAAGCCCGTTCGTACTTTCTGCAAGCACTGCCGGTGCAGCACTCGCTCGACATCCCACACATTGAGGAGCTGACGCGCCGCGCCAAGTCCATCGCCGACGACGTGCGCAGCAGCCTTCACAGTTTCCAAGGGGTCATGGCGATCCGACTCTTGGGGCTGACGCTCGTGTGGGTCTTCTTGCTCTTGTTGATGATAGTTATCTATCTCGCGCTGCGGGAGCGGCGGGGTGAGCACCTATGAAGGCCTGGGGACTGAGATCGCTGCAAGTCGTGCTGATCTTCGTGCCCGTGGGGGTTGCCGCGGCGTTCTTGGCGATGCAGACCAGCTCGCAGCCGGCGTTCTGCGGGACGTGCCATATCATGAAGCCCTACTATGAATCGTGGAAGACCTCGACGCACAACGATGTCCCCTGCGTCGAGTGCCACATCCCGCCGGGGATCACCGCAGAACTTCAGAAGAAATACGAAGCCCTCTCCATGGTCGTCAAATACTTTACCGGGACGTACGGGACTAACCCGTGGGCTGAGATCTCCGACGAGGCGTGCTTACGCCCCGGCTGCCACGAACAGCGGCTCTTGGTGGGCCGCGAAGTCTTCAAGAACGTGCTCTTTGATCACCGGCCCCATCTGCTCGAGATGCGCCGCGAGAAGAAACTGCGCTGCACGAGCTGCCACTCCCAAATAGTTCAGGGGCAACACATCGCCGTCACGGAGAGCACGTGCTTCTTGTGTCATTTCAAAGATACAAAGCTCAACGAGGGCACCGCGCGCTGCACGCTGTGTCACGAAATCCCAGAGAAGCTCATCACCACCGCGGGACTCTCCTTCGATCACGCTGACGTGAAGCGCCTGGGCATGGAGTGCACCCTCTGCCACAACAACGTCGTCAAGGGCGATGGCGACGTCCCCCAAGAGCGCTGCTATATATGTCATAACGATCCAGCGCGCCTGGCTCGTCTGGGAGACGTCGAGCTCCTCCATCGCACGCACGTTACAGAACACAAAGTGGACTGCCTCAACTGCCACTTGGAGATCCAGCACAAAGTGCCCAAAGAGCTAGAGATCGTCGCGACCGAATGCCAGACCTGTCACGTTGGGGGCGGGCACTCCCCGCAGCGCGATCTATATGTGGGGATCGGGGGCAAGGGGGTTCCCCCCCAGCCGGCAGCGATGTATCTTGCAGGGGTGCGGTGCGAAAGCTGTCACATCGTCTCGCACGAAGGCCGCAAGCTTGCCAGCGACGTGAGCTGCATGTCCTGCCATGGCGCGAAGTTTTCTAGAATATATGAAGATTGGCAGACGACCCTCGCCGAGCGGCTCCAGAAGACCAAAGAGCTGCTCGCTCACGTCCAGCCCCTTATCGCCGCGCTTGCAGGCGCAGTCCCCCTGGCTGCCCAGCAGAGCTTGCAGCGCGCCCAAGAGAATATTCTCTTCGTCGAGCGCGCTCGCCCCGTGCACAACCCCGGCTACGCTTCCGCGCTCTTGCGCCAAGCCTACGAAGACCTCCAGCAAGCCCTCCGCGCAGCCAATATCGAAAAAACTCTCCCCGCTCCGTGGGCAGAAGCGCCCTATCAGACCAAGTGCACCGCGTGCCATCTGGGCGCAGCCACGCTCTCAAAAGAGACGCCCAGCGGGCCCTTCCGCCACGAATCGCACGTCGCCCGCCGCGGCCTAGAGTGCACCCGATGCCATCAGGAAGCGAATTATCGTGAGTCACACCATGGAGCCCCAAAGCTCCAATGCACGGACTGCCACCCCGCTGCAGAGAGAATGGCCCAGCTCCAACCACAAGAGTGCCTCCAGTGCCATCAAGCTCAGATTCCCACGCGCTCCAAGCTCGTGAAATTCCCCCATGACCAACACATCTCTATGGGCATAAGCTGCGCCCTCTGTCACCAAGGGGTCACACAACAGAGCCATCTAGATTTTCTGCGCTCCGGGCAGGGCGTGCCCCAGCTTGGCCACGAGTTTTGCGCCCTTTGCCATCAAAGCGACGTGCCCCCCCAAGGAGGCGACTGCCTCAAGTGCCACACAGACTTTTGAACTGATATAGCTCAGCTTTTTCCCCGCTGCACGTCATAGCATCCCTCTGCCAAATGAGTTAAAACTACTAGGGAAAGTCATGCGCCTGTTAACTTTGAGCGGGGTGCTTGTGGTGCTGCTCTCTGCTCTCACGGCGGGGCAGACTCCTCCAGACTGCTGGGATTGCCATCGTGATAAGCTCGACCGCGCGGCGTTCGAAAGCTCTGTGCATAACGATCTTGCGTGCACCGACTGTCACAGCGACGTCCGAAGCGTTCCCCATGAGCAGCGGCCTCGCCGGCCCTCTCCCCAAGTCTGCGCGGGCTGTCACCCCAGCCAAGCCTCCGAGTACCAACAGAGCATTCATGGGCGCGCTCGTGCCCAGGGGATCAGCGAGGCCGCTCACTGCGCCGACTGCCACTCTGCCCACACAGTCTTCTCGAAGGCCGATCCACGCTCGAGCGTCTTCGTCCGCAATCTGCCCCAGACCTGCGGACGCTGCCACGAAAATTCGGGAATCTCGGAGCGCTTCGGCATCGCCCCGCGCCGCTACTCCACATATCTTGAGAGCTATCACGGCATCTCCGTCAAATATGGGAGCCTCATCGCCGCCAACTGTTCCAGTTGCCACGGGAGCCATCTCATCTTAGCGGCGTCAGACCCAAACTCCTCGATCCACCCGCAGAACTTGCCCAAGACCTGCGGCCAGTGCCACCCCAACGCCAGGGAAAATATCCTCAAGGGCGCGGTGCACGTCGAGGCCACCCCCAACGTCTCCCCGGGCGTCTATGCCGTGCGCGTCTTTTATACCGTCTTCATTGGAGCCCTGCTGGGGTTCTTTCTGCTTCATATCAGCTTGGATGTCATCCGCTGGCTCAGGAGGCGCTATGGCCAAGGAACAGATCAAAGAACTGAGTGAGGAGCGGACGATCGAGAGGATCAATCTTCAGCTGCGAGCGCAGCACTTCGCGCTCATGGTGAGCGTCACCCTGTTGATACTGACGGGCTTAGCCTTGCTCTATCGTGAGAGCGCCTTGGGGCGCTTGCTGATCGCTCTGGAAGGGGGCTTTGAAGCCCGCGGCACCATCCATCGGGTCGCCGCGGGTCTGCTCATGGCCACCGCGTTCTACCATCTGCTCTATATTCTCTTCTCCCGCCAGGGCCACGAAGAATTTATGCAGATGCTCCTCACCCCGCAAGATTTCAAAGACTACGCCGCGACGGTGCTCTACGACTTGGGAGTGCGGGCTCACAAGCCCCAGTGTGCTCGCTATAGCTACCGCGAGAAGTTTCAATATTGGGCCTTCGCGTTCTTCGTCATCGTTATGATCATCAGCGGCTTTATTCTGTGGTTTCACGATTGGTTCTTTGGGATTCTGCCCAAGTGGGCTTTCGATGTCGCCATCGCGGTGCACAGCGGCACCGGCACGCTTCTTCTCATCGTGCTGACGCTCTGGCACCTGTATCTCGTGCACCTCCGCCCAGGGCGCTTCCCCATTGATTGGAGCTTCTGGGACGGCAAGATCTCAGAAAAACAGCTCTACGAAGAGCATCCGCTGGAGTACCAACAGCTGAAGGAGAAGGGCATACTATGAGACAGCTCCTTGCTCTTGGGATGGTCTTGATCAGTCTGGGGCTGGGAAGCGAGCTCAGCTACGGCCAGCGCGATCCCAACGCCCGCTGTCTGCTGGAGTGTCATGGGACATCTGACTTCAAGCGCGAAGTCGCCCCTGGGCAGTTCAAGTCTCTCTATGTAGATTACGAGCAGTTCAAAACGTCAGTGCACAAAGACAAACTCTGTATAGATTGTCATACGGACGTGACGGCCATCCCCCATCAGAGGCGCCCTGAGCAGATTCACTGTCTGCAGTGCCACTACCAAGGGAACGTCGTGGGCGCGCCGGTGAGCGAGCGCCCGGAAAAATACAAAGAGAGCGTCCACGGCAAGGCATTCGCGCGCGGCGATCCCAACGCCCCCGACTGCAAGCACTGCCACACGGTGCATAGCGTGCGCGCCCCCACCGACCCGCTCTCTCCCGTCTATCGAGCCAATATCCCCAAGACCTGCGGGAGCTGCCACATCGAAATCTATACAGAATATCTAGAGAGCGTCCACGGGCAGGCACTGCGCAATAATATCTTAGAGTCTGCCGTCTGCTCGGATTGCCATCGCGAGCACGATCTCTTTCCGCCCGACGATCCCCGCTCCTCGCTCCACCCGCAAAATGTCGCCAACACCTGCGCCCGCTGCCACGCCGATGTCAAGATCATGGAGCGCCGCGGCGTTCCCGTCAAACAAGTCGAAGCGTTCAAGAAGAGCTTTCATGGCATCGCTATCGAGTTTGAGGTGCTCAAGAGCGCCAACTGCGTCAGCTGCCATGGGTATCATAAAATTCTGTCCAGTCGTGATCCGCGCTCCCCGATCTACCCGCTGAATCTGGCAAATACGTGCGGGCAGTGCCATCCCAACGCCTCGGAGAACGTCGCCCGCGGGAGATTTCATATCATTCCAAGCGACCCCGGCGCAGGGATCGTCTTTTGGGTCTATGAGTTCTATCGCTGGCTGACCATCGTGATGACCGCTGGGTTTATCTTCTATATCGTGCTCGATCTCTACGGGCGGTGGCGACACGCACGAAGGGGGTCTCATGGCTGATTCTGCCAACGAAGAGCGGCTCGTGCACGAGTTGCAACGCGAGCTTGAGAGAGAGCTAGACCGCTCGCTCGACGACGCTGAGCTTCAGCGCGTCAAAGAGTTGGTTCGGGCGCAGCTGGAAGCAGAACTGCGAGCGAAGCAGCGTCGCATCGCACGAGAAAAAGAGCAAGCAGAAGAGTACTTCGTGCGGTTTAGCTTGAACGTCTGCCTTCAACATTTGGTGCTGGCCATCGGCGTCATTCTGCTGACGATCACCGGGCTGCCCATCAAGTTCCACGATTCGGCCTGGGCAGAATTTATCTTCCGTCATATCTGGAGTCTCGAGGTCAATCGTATCATTCATCGGGTTGGGGCGTCGCTTCTAATGTTCGTCACTGTCTGGCACATCGGCTGGCTGATGACACGCGAGGGGCGCCGCGAACTGCGCGAGCTGCTCCCCAGGGTGAAAGATCTTTGGGATTTCATCGCGAATGTGAAGTTTATGCTCGGTCTCTCCTCGGAGCGCCCCAAGTTCGGGCGCTACAGCTACAGCGAAAAGTTCGAATATTGGGCTTTGGTGTGGGGCACAGCGGTCATGGTGCTCTCCGGGCTGATGCTCTGGTTTCACAGAATCACCTTGGCGTATCTGCCCAAATATATCTTCGATGTCGCTCTGCAAGCCCATTCGGGCGAGGCGCTCTTGGCTATCCTCGCATTGATTACGTGGCACATGTATCACGCGCATCTCAATCCTGAGGTCTTCCCCATGAACATGACGATCTTCACGGGGAAGATCTCCAAGAAACGAATGATCGAAGAGCACCCGCTGGAGTACGAGCAGATCATGCGCGAGCGCGCGGGAGCTGAGAGACCATGAGACGCCGCTGGCTCGTGCTCTCGATTGTCATAGTAGCGATACTCGTCTGGCTGGCCTGGGCCGGGGCACGGGCGACCGATCAGCCAAGTTTTTGCGCGTCGTGCCATTTTATGAAGCCGTTCTACGACAACTGGGCCAGCTCCAGCCACGCCAGGGTGAATTGCATTGACTGCCACTACGAGCATGGTTTTAGCGGGTACATCGCGGGGAAGATTCGCTTGCTCAGCGAGATGCTACGCTACTGGGTCGGCGCGTACAACGTGCGGCCGCACTCCCGCGTGAGCGATCAGAACTGCTTGAGCTGCCATGACAAAAAAGCCATCGAGCCCATAACTGTCTATCGCAAGAAGATTCCGTTCAGCCACACGCAACACTATGGGGTCGCCGCGCGCGGGATCGAGCTCACGTGCACGACGTGCCACTCTCAGCTCGTCCAGGGGGATCACTTAGCCGTAGATGAGAGCGCGTGCAAGATCTGTCACTTCACGGGAGTAGCGCGCGGGCAATCTTTAGGGAATTGCTACAGCTGCCACGGCCCGCCCAAAGATCAGATCCTCATTCGGGGGATCGTCTTCAATCACTCAGAATATCTCAAGAGCGGGGTGGAGTGTCTCACGTGCCATGTGCACGTCACCCGCGGCTCCGGCGATGTCCCTCGCGAGAAGTGCTTCTCGTGTCATGTTGAGCGCTTTGAAGAGTACGGCAAGACCGAGCTCATCCATCGGGCGCACGTGACCGTGCAGCACTTCAAGTGTTCTGACTGCCACTCGGAGATATCTCATGGGAAGTTTGAGCTTGCTCAAGCGCTCTCGCCCGATTGCGCAAGCTGCCACGGGGGGCGCCACTCCGCCCAAGAGCAGATCTATATCGGGACCGGAGGATCGGGCGTTGACCCCATGCCCGATGCTATGTTTCTCTCAGGGGTAATCTGCGCGGGGTGCCACCAGAGCCGTACCCCGGTGGCCACGGTGGCCACACCGCAAGCGTGCGTGACCTGCCACGGCCCCGGCTACGATCGCCTCATGCGCCAATGGCAGCAGAGCGTCTCGCAGCAGCTCTCTGAGCTTCGCGAGCAACTCGCTCAGATCGAGCAACAATTCAGTCAAATTCAGAATGACCACACTTTTAGTTCTCTTTACACCGAAGCCAAGAAGAATATCGAGCTCATCGAAGAAGACCGCAGTCTGGGGGTGCACAATATTCACTACGTGAGCGCGCTGCTGCGCCTCAGCGCCGAGAACCTCGCTCGTGTGAGAGCCTGGCACGAGCAGAGAGCGTATGTCTCAGAAAGACCGTGGCACGCTGGAGAGCCCTTCGGGTGCGCCCGATGCCATGTGGGAGTGGAGTTGCTCCCCCTGGGGCCAACCCAAACGGCTTCGCATAAAGTGCACCTCAAGCGCGCCGACTGCAACGTCTGTCATGCCGTCCAGCCCGCAGAGCACGGGAAAACGTTTGTTACGGCCAAAGACTGCTCCCAGTGCCATCCCCCCGCTGAGCGCATGGCCCAGTTAGAACCCCAAGACTGCTTGCAATGCCACGACGCTCAGCTCCCCGCACGCCCTGGGAAAGCGTACTTCCCCCATGAGACCCATATCGCTCTCTGGGTTCGCTGCGAAGCCTGCCATGAGAGAGTCACACAGATGGGGCACTTAGAATTCCTCGGGCAAGGCGTGCCCAAACCCAGCCACGGCTTCTGCGCCACGTGCCATCCCACTGAGAGAACAGACACCTGCTCCAAATGCCACACACAATTCTAAGCGGGTTGCAGCCCACGCTCGGCATGAGTACACTTTGTACCAAATGCGCCTTATAGCTATAGCCCTGCTTGTAGCGAGTGTGCTCGGTTTTGCCCAGCAACCCCCTGCGGTGCTCGAACGCTTAGAAATTGCCCTCTGGCCAGAATACGACGACCCGCGATTGCTCGTGATCTATCGTGGGGAGTTAGCCCAAGACCCCACCGGCCCTCTGCTCTTTCCCCTCCCACGAACGGCCCAGGTGCACGCCGTCGCCTATGTGAGCTCGGACGGGCGCTTGCTCACGGCCGACTGGCAGCTCCTGCCCTCGGAGGGCTCAGAGAAAATGCTGCTCTTCACCCCGCGCACGCGGCTCTTCCAGCTCGAATACTACGACGACGTGCTCGGCACCGCCCCAGCACGATCGTTCGTCTTTCGGTTCTTTTCGGATCGCTACGACGTGAAGGATCTTGAGATCGAGGTGCAGCAGCCGTTGCGAGCGACAGGGCTTCAAGGGAGCCCAGCCCTGGAGCCGTGGGGAGCAGATGCCCGCGGCTTCAGCTACTTCGGCCGAAGGGTCGGAGCCGTCCCCACGGGCACAGTGATCGAGCAGCGCGTCAGCTACAGAAAAACTGATAATGAGCCATCGCTGCGCCCCACGGGAATCCCCTTGATGCCCATCGCGCTAGGGGGAGCAGGGCTGGTCGCTATAGTCGCTCTAGCTGTTATCAGTCTGGTGTGGCTGCGGCGCCGGCGGCTTGCGCCCAGCAACGCACCCGCGCACTTCTGCGCCCGATGCGGCTACCGCTTCCGCGCCGATGAGCAGTTCTGCCCCCAGTGCGGGCAGCGCCGCGTGTGATAAAGATCAATTTCTCTCTTGATCGAGCCCATCTTGAAAGGTGAGCACGCTCATAACAGCCCCCCGCTTCGCTGAGTACTATAAGCGTATGGTCAGAGCGCAAGAACTCAGTCATTGGCTGAGCTCTCTGGAGCCGGCCGCGCGCGAGGCCGTGATGGCCAGGGCTCACATGCTCGCCCTCCCGCCGCACACGAAGATCTACGCCCAGGGCGATCCCGTTGATGGGATATATATAGTTTTAGAAGGCGCAGTCAAGGAGCTTGCGGCTGATGAGGGCTGCCTGCGGCTGGTGCGGCTGGCCGGCCCCGGTTCGGTGCTGGGAGCCGGCGAGCTGTTTAGCGAATCGCTCCAGACCATGTCCGCGGTGACGCTGCGCCCGACGCGGCTCGCTCTGCTGCGCCAGCCCGACCTCCACGCGATTTTTGTGGAGCATCCGAGCATCTTGCTCTGGCTGATGCGGCAGCTCTCCGCGCGGCTTTGGAAGTTGCGCACTGCCTTAGTAGAGACGGTTTATCTTGAGAGCGCGGCGCGCCTCACCCACAAGCTCGTTGAGGTCGCCGATCGTTTTGGTGAGCGCACCTCCCAAGGGGTGATGATTGACTTAAAGCTCTCCCGTGACGAGTGGGCAGCTCTCGTGGGCATAGCCCCAGAGACCGTCAGCCGGGTCTTGCACGACTTAGAGCGCCGGGGGTGGATCGCCCTGCAAGGGCGCAAGATCTGGCTTATAGATGAGGAGAAGCTGCGTGTGACGTAGCTCATAGAGTTGCATGATGGTCAGCAAATGACTACAATTGGGTAGTATGGCCCACAAGCGTCTGGTGATCCAAGCCAAGCGTCCCAAAAGCCCACCGATCTGTGGGGTGGAGGGCTGCGCGGGATGTTCCTGGATCTTCACTGGGCTGGATGAGAAGAGCCAGCAAGAGCTACGAAATTTGATGCGTTCGGTCGAGTATGGGGCTGACGAGGCGATCTTTCACGAGGGGACGCCGGCGTTTGGGTTCTTTATAATCTGTAGTGGGAAGGCCAAGCTGATCAAGCAGGGGCCGGCGGGGAAGCGCCAGATCCTCAAGATCGTCGGGCCGGGGGAGCTTCTGGGCGAAGAGAATCTCTTCGATGGGGGAACGCATACGGCTTCGGCGCGCACGATCGAGCCCACGCGGGCGCGGTTCATCAAGCGCGAAGACTTTTTGGATTTTCTTAAGCGTCACCCCACCGTCGCCCTGCAGTTAGCTGAGAAGGTTGCCCGTGAGCTACAGTCTTTCCAAGCGAAGCTCATCGAGACGGCCTATGAGAGCTGTCGAGCACGCTTAGCGCGGCTCCTGCTGGCGCTCGCTACGCAGTACGGGACGGCCGAAGGTGAGATCCAAGCGCACATCAGCCGCATGGACCTCGCAGAGATGGCCGGGATCTCCACGGAGACGGCTATCCGAACCCTCGGAGAGCTGGAGGAGCGTGGGCTGATTGCCCTCAAGCGGCGGAAGATCGTGATCTTAGATGCAGCCGCGTTAGAAGAGCTCGCGGCACCGTTGCCGGTAGAGACAATTGAGAATTTGCTGTAAGGCAAGGAGTTTGAATGTTCAAGAAGATCTTAGTGCCCACGGACGGATCGCGCGGGGTGGAGAAGGCGATCAATTGCGCGACGACGATCGCGTTAGCGTTTGACGCCAAGATCTATTTGCTCTTCGTGGTTGAGCCGCCGGCGTTGCTCTTTGAGTATGCGAACATCGCTGAGAAGAATATTCTCGAAGCGATGCATCAAGAGGGCCAGCGCGTCTTGGACAAGACCGCGGAAGTGATTCGCAATTCTGGTGTCGAAGAAGTTGAGACAGTGCTCAAGACGGGTGCTCCAGCCAAAGTGATCCTAGACTTCGTGGACGAAGCGAAGATTGATCTCATCGTGATGGGGACGCACGGGCGGCGGGGGTTGGATCGGGTGCTCTTGGGCAGTGTGACGGAGGAAGTCGTGCGGTTATCACGGGTTCCCGTGATGACGGTGCGCATGGGAGAATAAAGGGCGCTTAGCTCAGCGGGAGAGCGTCCGCCTTACACGCGGAAGGCCAGAGGTTCGAATCCTCTAGCGCCCACCAAAAAGAGCAAAAGCCGCTTGTAGCCTGCACTATCTCGCCCAACAGTGCCCTAACTCTCAGGTTGTGAAACTGCCTCAAAATAGCCCAGAGCGGGCGCACTCCACGGAGACGGTTTCGACCCTCACCCAAGCCGTTGAGCAGTTTACCCTCATGGCTCGTGTCGAAGGACGTTCTAAGAAAACCCTCGATCTCTACGCTTGGGTCTTCGACCGTCTTATCGAGTTTCTGGGCGACCGCCTGCTGACGGAGCTCCACTCCGGCCTGATCCGACAGTATCTCGCCCATCTCCACGAGCGTGGCTTCACACCGGCGTCGCTGGGGATGCACTACCGTGTCTTGCACGCCTTCTTTAATTGGCTCAAGCGCGAGGGACTGATAAGCTCAAGCCCGATGGACGGGATCAGCCCGATCCGTCAGCCCAAGCAGTATCCCTTCGTCTTAGAAGAGTCTCAAGTCCGAGTGCTCTTGGCAGCGTGCGATAAGTCCACCGTGCACGGCGCGCGCAACTACGCCATGCTCCTGCTCTTTCTCGACTGTGGGCTGCGGCTTCATGAGCTTATCTCCCTGCGCTTAAGCGACGTCTCGCTGGCTCAGCGATCCCTGAAAGTGCACGGCAAGGGAGCCAGAGATCGGATCGTGTTCATGGGGGCTAGGACGACGAAGGCTCTGCGGCGTTGGATCGAATTGCGGGGCTATAAGACAGCCTTCTCGGATGCGCTCTTCATAGATCGCAAGGGGGAGCCTCTCAAGCCCCGCTGGGTGCAGACGGTGATAGCCCGTCTGGGCAAGCGAGCGGGGATCAAAGGCGTGCGGGTCTCCCCGCATACGCTCCGGCACACAGCAGCGACGTTG